>CALKMO010000018.1 GCA_937991785.1 uncultured bacterium
CCTCTTTCTTGAGCGCGCACCGGCAAGTCCGGTCCGAAGGCTTCGGACGGTTCCGATTCGTCCATCAGGCGGTTGAAACCGGCCGTAAGGCCGAACAGCATGGATATCGCTCCGAGCGATAGGCCGCCGTAAAAATACTCGCCCGTTATTGACGATGCGCATATGGAGATGACCGCGGCGCGAAAGGCGATATTGTATCGGGAACGGATGTCGTCCGGGTCGCGCAGATCCGCAACCGGCGCGGATTTCCATACGGCATGCAGAAGCAGCATGAAGGAGGAAAAGCCGACGATGCCGGTATCGAGCAGGATCTGGATGAACATGTTGTGGGCACCTGTAGACCATAGACGGCTTCTCCCGCCCCTCGTATAGAAACCGACGCCGAGGACAGGATGGTTGGGGAATTTCCCGAGCTCGTGGACCCACGTCTCGAAACGGCCGCGGTCGTCCACCTTGACGACCTCCTGACGGTAGCCTTCGGATTCTATCCTGATCACGCCCTTGACGTTTTTCTCAACGAACGACGACCATAGCAGATATGCCGCGATTCCGCCGATGGCGACCGCAAGCCAGATTGCCCGCGTGCCGCGCTTGAGGACGAACGTCGTGTAGGCCATGCCCGTCACGGCTCCGAGCCAGCCGCCCCTTCCGCCTGTAAGCATCATGGCGCCGAAGATTATCGCTACAAGAATGGTGCGCCATCGCCGCCAGTTTTGGGGCATTTTTGGGAAAGTCGGAAGGAAAGCCAGGAACACGCCGATGGCGGCCAGAGAGACGCTCAGTACGTTGCTGGCCTCGTAGGGGAATTCGCTCTTGCTCAGGAATCCCGCCCCGGATACGTATGCCTTGACGGCCGTGTAGTATACAGCCCCGGCGGCGATGCATGCGCTTAATGTCAGACTTTTCACTATTTTCGCATTGTCGCCGAATGATGTTATATGGCAAGCCAGCAGCGGGCCGATCATGGCGTAGCCGGCGAACTTGGCGATCTTCGCCGGCCCCACCCAGGATGCAGCATCAGGATCCCAGACCACGAACCAGACGACTGTGGAAAGGAAGGACAGAAAGACGAACGCCGCGAAACGCCACGAAACCGCGCTGGGCACCCCCGAAGGAACGCCGCGGCCGAAGAAGAAGAAGAAGAAGAGCGCATACATGCCGGCCAGTATGTAATCGGAAGGATCCAGGACGCCTACGGAGGTCCGGATGGAAAGACCTACATCCGGGATGAAGAACAAGGCGACCAGGAGAGACAGCAGTGTATGTAACGACCGGGACTGCTCGGCGCATTCGGCGTCAGGCAGGGCGTCGGCATAATAACCGCGTCGCGTCACGTAAGTCATTTAAGTCGCACCGACCCCTTTTCTTCCCATCCCGCGGCCGTCGGATGCGTCACGCCCATTCTATTCTCCAGTCTCGTCCGGTCATGCGGCAAGTTGAGCCGGACCTCGACGAGTGTGCGCACCCATCGCGAGCATCTCTCGTACAACCCCTGAATATGCGACATGTTACAACAATCCGCCGAGGCATCAAGGCCGTTCGCCCGGGCTTGCCTTTTGGGGCGTGGAGATTATCGCCGCCGCGCAGCGGCTTCCGCGACCACCTCCGCCAGCGCGCGCGCCGCGGCCCGGAGTTCGCACTCCGAGTGGGCCGCCGTTATCGAAACCCTGATGCGCGCCGCACCCTTGGCGACCGTAGGATACCTGACCGCCGGGATGTAAAACCCCCTTTCGAGAAGCGCCGAGGCTGTGCGTACCGCAAGGTCCTCGCCGCCGATAGCGACCGGGCATATGTGCGTCGGGTGCGCGGGGATAGAAAGCCCGACCGCCGCGGAGGCCTCAGCGAATATCCGGACATTGTGCATGAGATGCTCGCGATGCTCCGGCTCGATCCGGGCGATCCTGATCGCTTCGATCGCCGCACCGGCTGCCGGCGGGCACAATCCGGTATCGAACAGGAAGGTTCTGGCCCAGCGCGTCATGGCATCAACTATCTCCGGACGGCCGCATATGTAGCCGCCTTGGCTCGCCAGCGCCTTGGACAAGGTGCCCATGACTATCAGGTGGCCAGGCCACACTACCGGCGGGCCGGAGCCGATCGCGGCGCCCCTGCCGCCTTCCCCCAGGACGCCGGTCCCGTGTGCGTCGTCCACCAGGAGCAGCGCGCCGCGTTCGATGCATATTGCGGATATCTCTTCAAGGGGCGCGATATCGCCGTCCATGGAGTAGATGCTTTCGACTACGACCATCTTTCGGGACGCGCCGCCTTTTCCGATAACCTCGGCCAGATCGCCCGAATCGTTGTGCCGGAAGGTCCTTACGCGCGCGCCGGAAAGGAAGGCGCCGTCTATCAGGCAGGCATGGCAGAGCCTGTCCAGGATTATTTCGTCGCCGCGCCCGCATAACGCTCCGAGGGCGCCGATCGCTGCGAGGTAACCGGTCGAGAAGACGCGGCATGCCGGTGCGCCCTTGAACGACGCGATGGCCGCCTCCAGCCCGGCATGTATCGGCAGATTGCCGCTCAGCAACCTGCTCGCCGCCGCCGACGCCCCGAATTCCCGCGCCGCCGCCGCCGCCGCCTCTATCACGCGGCTGTCGCGGGCGAGCCCCAGGTAGTCGTTCGAAGCGAACGAAACCACTTCGCGGCTGCCGCGCTCGATCCGCACCAAGGAGGCCTGCGATGGGAGCGGGCGCGATATAGCCAGGGATCGGGCGAGTCCGGCCCGCGCGTCGGCCTCGGCGCGCTCCAGCAGCTTGGCCGCCCAGGCCTCCGGCAGATCAGGCGAATCCGAGTTCCGCCGCCGGAGATGCGCCTGAGATCCGGTATGGAGCAGCGCCTTAGCCGCCTCGATCTCCGATCCGCCGGTCCCGTCGTCGGTACTCATGTTCGAACAGCCGCCCTTTCCCTCGTTACGCTCGCGTTCCGGAGGGGCTACGATATGCGCGCTGCCTCCGCCCGGCCGCCTGCGCGAATGGAGCCGCCACGCCGAGCTTCATGCGCGCCGTCAGACCGCAGGGATTATCCTGCCGTCGAGGTTGAAGACCTGGCCGGAGGTCCATTCCATGCCTGCAAGGCCGGCGATGAATCTCGCGGCGTCCTCCGTGCCCCCGAACCCGCGCAAACAGCTTGACTCACGAACCGCCTCGACAAACCGCGATCCGGCCGCGCGGCCCATCTTGGAATCCGGCAGAAAGCCCGGCAATACGCACAGGACTCTGACGCCGAACGTCCCGAACTCGCGCGCCGCGCTCTTTACGAGCCCTACAAGCGCGCTTTTCGAGGCAGAATAGACCGCCCCGCCCGATCTTCCGCACGCGCCGGCATAGGATCCGACCGCCACAACGAGGCCGCCCCGTTGCCTGGCGAACTGCCTCGCGAAGTGCCGCAAAAGAAAGAATGGGCCGTCCACGTTGACGCCCATGACCCGCCCCCACAATGCGGCGTCAATCCCCGACAAAAGCGAGTCCTCAGCGACGCCCGCGCACAGGTATAGCTCGTCGAGGCGCCCGAATTCCCCCAGGAATGATTCCGCCAACTTCCTGCACTGGCCCCAGTCGGATATATCCGCAGTAAAGACCGCTGCGCGGCACTTAAGGACGCGCAACGTTTCGGCCCGCGCATCGCACACCCCGCGGTTGCGGAATGCATGCAATCCGAGCCCTGCGCATCTCGGAGCGATCTGCGCGGCCAGCGCATCGCCCAGCGATCCGGACGCACCGACGATCAACGCTACCGGACCGTTCGATTCGGCGATTACTTTGCTTCCGCCGCTTGCTTCAGGCGCCAACCCCCGATCCTCCATAATGATGTATTCCGAAGAACAGCCGCCGCTCCTCTTGTAACCGCGAGCCGCCGTCTCTCTGGATGTCCCTACGCCTTCCCCGCCCGATTCCTATTCCCCAGCGGCTCCAGCGCTTCACCGGAAGAATCAAAGGCCGCCGGAAACCACACCGAACCCCTCCTCTTCGATATCGGCGCGCTCCGGATCGTAACGCCGTCCCCGCACGGCCGCCCCGGCGCGCCGCGCATCCCATCTCGAACTGAGAATCTTACCTTATACCTGCATATTAGGGGAAGCGATTGTTGCGGATACCCATGCGCACGGCGTGGATTTCAGGATCAGGACGGGAAGACCCGGGCGACGCGTACCGGCGGTCGCTCCCCTTAAGATCGTCGCGACTTGGGGTGCTGGGTCCGAAGGCGCCCAAGCCCTTGAAGTCCGGACTGGCTCAGTCGGTAAAGTAAGACCGCCGAGACGAATGGGGCAACCCGGCGGCCAGGAGCCCCTTCGAAACGCGAACGAGTTGAGTTGTGATGACGAGGCTTTGTTATATAATTTGCGACGCAACATATTTTTAAAAACAAAGAGTTATGGGCAGGTCCTTTGGGTTCGATCAGGGCTGCGCAATATGTTGTCTAAAAATAAGTTGTAACTTTTATGTGACAAAGCTCGCTCGGATTATTATGTCTTGCCCAGCGAAAAGCCGGTTTAGCACCTGAAAGCTATAAGTAGAGAGGAGACACACAATATAATGCCTTGCACTAGCTCCCTATGTTTGTAAACCACTATATAACAATGAGTTATGAATAAAGCGTCGTGCTCTTCGATCAAACATATGGGTTTCCTGACAGGATTCGATCCCTTGATTATCTTAAATTCGGGAGGTTATTGGCCTCCCAACTATCAACGCATAATACAATGCACAATGCGAAAAATGTTTTTTGAAGATCTTTTTTCGCAGCAGGCGCGTTAAATATCATCTATAAATAAAGGTGCCATGGGGCGCCCTACGTGTGGATGTGTCGCGATAACCGCTTGCTGCGAAAAGGGTTGGTTATTCCGTACAGACAGGAAGCTGCGAGTTTGGAAGATGCGGGGCGGGAGTCATACTTACTTAGTGGGAGACGCGGGGTTGAATACGTCGGCAGGAACAACAGGATCATCATATGCGGGCAGCGAGCCTGAGCGCGATCTTATTATAAAATCCGGCATCCATGAGGCCGAGTTTGACGCATGCGCGTCTATCTCCGGCGCAGTGTTAGGTTCGAGGATTGTGCATCGCGCCTTGTTCCTTACCTTTCCTCCGCTACGCATTATTGGAGCGATCGCGTTGTTGCTTTTTGGGATGGCAGCATCGTCGTCAACTCGATCAGCCGGAGGCGAGGCTCCACCCGCCAAACCGCCCGACGGCAAAGGGCAACCTAACCAGCAACCGGCTTCCAAAGGCCCCGATCCGAAGGAAGACGAGGAGATCGAACGCGAGTTCCTGCGTGGCGCCAGCCTCGAAACCGATCACGAAATAGATACGTTGCTTAAGAGAGCGAGGGAGGCCGTCGAGTCGGCGAAATACGACCAGGCGTGCCGATTCCTGCAAAAGGTGCTTGATGCGCCGGGCTCAGCCCTAACTACCAACGACGGGCGCGTGTACCGGTCGGCGCGCAGGGAGGCCGAGAGGATTATCGCGAAGATGCCGCCGGCCGGGCTGGAGTTTTACAGGCTGACGGCCGACCCCGAGGCGAAGGCGCTGCTCTCGGAGGCCTGGGAGAAACGCGACATCGGGGGCCTGCTATCGGTCGTCGGGCGGCTGTTCATGTCCTCCCACGGCGACGAGGCGGCGGACATGCTGGCCAGCCTGCTGATGGATCGCGGCGAGTTCGGGGCCGCCAGGAGACTGCTCGAGAGGGTGTTGAAGGAACATCCGACCCCGGACGTCCCCGCGTCCATATTGCACGCGAAGATGGCGCTGTGCCTGGCCAGGGAGGGGAACGGGCCGGCGGCCGCCGAGCATATCGAACGCGCCCTTGCCGCCGGCGGGGTCTCGGTGCCGGGCGGGACGGCGGCAGCCAAGCGCGGTCCAGGACATGTACAGTCGCTCGATCCTGCTGCCGTCGCGGCGATAAGGCAAGAGATCGAAAGGGCCGGGAAACCGAGGCAGACATCCACGGCATCCGGTTGGCCCATGCCGTTCGGAAGCCCGGGCAGGGCGGCTGCCGGTCCGGAGATACCGGAAGACACGCGCAGCGGCGGCTGGGTGTTGCTATGGGATCATCCTTTCGGACTGAAACCTCCTGCCAATCCCCCTCCTTCCGCCGAGGGCACAACCGTGTTCGTATCCAGCCCCCAAGGTCCGCCGCTCACGAAGGCGATGATAATGGGGCGTTGGGTGCGGAACGGGTGGATACCCTCCCGCGAACTCGCCTGGCTCCCCGGGCGGGTATTTTTGAAGACGCACGCCGCCGTGGAATGCCTCGACGCGGCGACCGGGCGCCTGGTCTGGAAGGCGGAGGAATCGGCGCGGGGCGGGCAGGCCGGGACCGGCATGTATTCCCACGTCCTCGTCGGGGGCGTCAACCCTGACGCCGCTTCGAAGAAGCCCGCTGCACCCGAGGAAAAGACGGCGTTCGCCGACCGTATATCCGCGGGGATTTCCATCGCCTTCGGAAACGTGTATGCCATAGAGCGCCACGGGGATGCGAACATGGCCGTCGGCAGGGCGGGGATGCAGGTCGTAGTGGGCGGGGCGGTCCGGACCGCCGATTCCGGCTTATCCATAAGAGGCAACTCGCTCGCGGCTTGGGACGCGCGGACAGGCAAGTTCAGGTGGAGGCGCGGGCGTACGGCCGACGAGAACGACCGGCTGCGGGCCGTCCGCTTCGTGGGGCTTCCGGTCCCGTGCGGCGAAAAGCTGCTGGTCCCGGCGGAGATCAACAACGAGCTTTACCTGGCGGCGTTCGATCCCAGAGACGGGTCGCTTGTCTGGCAGTGTTTCCTGGCGGCATACACCGCCCAGGATGCCCCGCCGATGGAACCGGTGTACGTGTCGGCCGAGGGCAACGAGGCGTACTGTTCCACGGGCAAGGGCGTGGTGCTGGCCGTGGACGGGGAGATGGGGAAGGTCCTTTGGGCGGCCCGCTACGCCCGTTCCATGCCGGCCGCCGATGCGCGGACGGCATGGCTGAGGCAGCAGGAGCTGTGCATGGGCTGGCAGCGCGGGGCGCCGGTCATAGCGGGGGACATAGCGGCTTTCGCTCCTTCGGACGCCGATACGATAATGGGGCTGGACAGGACGGACGGGAAGCTTCGGTGGGAGGCGCGCAGGGACGGCTGCGACTATCTCGTGGGCGCATGGGCCGATCGGCTCTATTGCGGCGGCCCGGGCCGGGTGGCGGCATATTGCCTGCGCACCGGGAAGATACTCTGGATCCGCGACATCCCCGGGGTAACCGGTCTGGCGGCGCTGACGCCGTCGGCGCTGTGGGTCCCGGCCGGCGGCAGGCTGGCCGGGCTCCGCCTCGAAGACGGCGGGGCCGCCGGCGAGATAACAGTCCAGGCGCCGGACGGCGAGCCGATCGGCAACGTCCTTTTCGACGGCGAGAGGCTGCTGGCGGCAGGGCCGTCGCGGGTATTCGCGTTGATCCACTTGGACAAGGCGTTGGCCGAAGCGAACAGGCGCATCGGATCCCGGCCGGACGATCTTCAGTCCCTGCTGGACAGAGGTCTGCTCCTGCTGGCGGGAGGCAGGCACGAGGAATCCATACGGGATTTCGAGAGCGTGCTGGCAAAGGCGCCCGGCGGCAATGAGCAAATGAGGCGGCCCGCGATGTCGGCCCTCAGGCGCGCGTTGCTGGCGAGCTCCGCCTCCGTCAAGGGGGATGCCGCGTTCGCCCTACTGGACAGGGCGCTGGCGGTTTCCGCGACGCCGGAGGAGAAGGGCGAGGTCCGGCAGGCGATGATCGAGGCGCGCCTGAAAGCCGGCGACGCGACCTCCGCGTGGGAACTCGCGCGCAAAACCGGGGAGGAAGTCGGCTGGGATCTGATGGACGCGGGAAATGGATGGAAGGTCGCCGGGCTGGCATGGGCGGAGGAAGCGGGGAGGAAGATAGCTGCGGCGCTTCCGGCGGACGTGCGGGCCGGGATCGAAGCGAAGGGGCGGAAGGCCTTGGAGGAAGCGGGTAAGCCCTTTTGAAGGTCTGCGGTTTGTACGCCGCCACGGCGGCGGCCGATGAGGCGATGGCGCGCGCCGCGCGGAAATCCGCCGAGGCCGGGAAGTTCGAAGCGGTCGAGATGCTGTTGCGCGGGCTGTCGCGTTCTCCCCGTCGGAAAGGTGCGGCGCTCGGCCTTGCGATGCTCGGCAGGCTGCACTTGGATAGCGGGATGCCCGATCTGGCCAGGCTCGACTTCGAGAGGCTCGCGAAAGAATATGGGAAGGAACGGATTGCACCGGAAGTTCACTGGATCGCGCCGGCGGCCGGCGGACATGGGGGGACGGCGCGTCCGGCGGAGGAGATCGCGCGGGAAGGTCTTATCGAGACGGCCAAGCTGGCCGAGGCATCCCAAAAGCCTGTCCGTACCTCCCCGCAGGATCTTGTACCGCCGCTTTCCTTCATGTGGTCCCTGCCGGGCAATATGAACGTGCCGATGATACCCGTCGGGACATACGGGGAGACCGTCAGGTATCTTGCCGATTCCGCCTTCCTGATCAAAAATGGAGAAGAAACGCTCGCCTGTTACGACCCCGATACCGGGAAGACGCGCTGGACCATTAAGCTCGGCGGTACGGCAGGACGCCGCGCCGTAAGCATGGGAAGCGGCGTCTGGTACGGCGGCGGATATATGTCTCAGCCGTTCGGACAGAAGGTACCGTCCGACGGACACGTCGTAGCCGCTACGGTCCGGAATGAAGTGGCAGCGGTGGGCGTTTTATCGGGCAGGCAGTTCTGGACCCGCAAGTTCTTCGCAGAACTGTTCGCACAGCGCGCGCGGTATGGATGGCCGATGAACGCGATATCCGATGCCGCCGCGGGCAATCCGGTCGCCATGGCCTGCGGGGTAACCGCGATCGTCACGGGGCAGCACGAGCTTGAAGGAGTGGATACGGCCTCCGGCAGGACGTTGTGGACTCGGCGCTTCGATGATTATGCTGTGACGGGTATAGCCGCGGCCGGCAACAGGCTGCTTGTGAACGTGGGGGACCAGTCGCAGCTTCTGCGCCTGGACATCGCGACAGGCCGACAGATCGAGCCGCCGCTTTCGCTGGCCGGGCGCAAGCAGAATTCGGCATCCATCCTCGTCGGGAACATGCTGCTCTACATCGCCGACGGGAATATCCTGCGCACGGTGGACGCGGAGAAAGGAACGCCGATATGGAGCGCCGGCGTTCCGGATAATACAACGCTCCTGGCCTACGCCGGGCTTGGCCGGGTCGCGGCTTTTCAGACTCCCTGGATGGCGCCGAATCCCGGCGCTTCGCGGGTGATTTCCCTGGTGGACGCGACGACCGGTCAGGTCCTGCCGCCTGTGGCGATGGAGGCGAACAAGAACGACTGGCCATGGGACGTGGTCTTCGACGGGGAACGGTATTATCTGTGGTGCCAGGGGCAGGAAGGGATTTCCTTCGCGGCCGCGGATCCGACCTCCGGAAGGATCCTGTGGCGTTACATACCGGAAAACAGGCAACAGAATCTGATGATATCTCGCGATGCCGCGGCATCCGCATCCTGTACGATTCCAATATGCCGTCCCCTGCTTAAGCAGATGGAGGCCCATGGGCACAAGTACTACACGGCTGCAGGCAGCGAAGTCTTGTTCCTCGACAGGAAGAACGGGAAGATTGCCGAGGGAGGCCCGCTGGCCAGGCCGGACGGCAACAAGCAGTTTGCCAACTATCAGGTCCAGGCTGCCGTCTTCGGCGGAAAGCTGCTGGTCCTGGACAGCGGGATGCTGTACGTCTACGGCCCGTCGGATAAAAAGGGGACCGAACCGGCGAAGAAGTGAAGGCGACGGCGAAAGGGGACGCACCGATGTCGGCGGAGGGAAGGGCGGCGTTGCGCGAGAGGGATGCGGCGCGCTGCGCGCGAACCTCGGCGGAGGCGGGAGGACTGGGATGCCTTCGGGCGAAGGCATCCGAGGGGTCTGGTATGCCGGCGATCCGTGTTCCGAGACCGGCCGGGCCGATCCTTACGGTTTCGCTGGCGTTGGCGGCATGCATCGCCGGTCCGGCGGCGCCGCGGATGCCAGCAGCGGCCGAGGAAGCGGCGCCGTCGCGGCCGGAGATGATAACGGCCGAGGCGGAGCAGGCGATACGGAGGGGCGAGGAATTCCTGGCGCGGACGCAGAACCGCGACGGGTCGTGGCGCAGCTCTTCCGGCGGCTGGGGCGTCTACCCGTGCGCCATGACCTCGCTGGGGGGCGTCGCCCTGCTTGCCGGGGGGAACACCCCGACCCAGGGCAGGTACGCGGCCAACGTCCGGAAGGCGGTGGACTACGTACTGGGATGTTCCAGCAGGACCGGGCTGATAGCGCGTATCGAAGAGGAGCAGCGGCCGATGTACGGGCATGGTTTCGGCATGCTGTTCCTGGCCGAAGCCTACGGCATGGAGGAGGATATCGAACGGCAGGCAGCCATCAGGCGCGTGCTGACGCGCGCCGTGGCCCTGACGGCCAAGTCGCAGTCCCAGCACGGCGGGTGGCTCTACGGCCCCGACGACAACGGCGACGAAGGATCGGTAACCGTAACGCAGATCCAGGGGCTGAGGGCGTGCCGGAACGCAGGCATAAAGGTGCCCAAGTCCGTAATAGAAAGGGCATGCAAATACCTGGACATGTGCGCCAACCCCGACGGGGGGATAAGCTATTCGTATTCGAGCCGCGGGTCGAGCCGGCCGGCGATCACGGCGGCGGCCGTGGCGACATGGTACAACGCCGGCGCCTACGACAGCCCGCTGGCCGCCAAGGCCCTCGAATACTGCAAAAAGCAAATAAGCACGCAGGGAGCGCACGGTGTTTTCGGCGGACATTATTTCTACAGCCACCTGTACCTGGCCCAGGCGATGTGGCTGAGCGGAGACGCCAACTGGAAGGAATACTTTCCGAAGATGCGCGACCAGCTGATCAAGATACAGAGCGCCCAGGGGTCATGGCAGGGAGACGGCGTCGGGGAGACCTACGGCACGGCGATAGCGCTCATCATCCTACGCCTGCCGTACCAGTATCTCCCAATAATGCAGAGATAAATGAATAGCGCCTTGCCGCGCGGGGCCGAGAGGCGCGGGCGGGCGCAGGCGACGCCATGCTTTCATATTCGGGCGCCGGCGAAGGGGGCCCGAGGCGGAACCGAAAGCGCGCAATTCGCGCAGGGCGATACGACGGAGGGCGAAATCCAAACGGGTGCTAGCTCCGGATGCCGGATGCTGCGCCCGCAGGAAGGAGAGGGAGATCCGGCGCAGCGACTTTCCGCAGCGCCCGGTACCAGCGGCGAACGGAAGCTGAGGGGCGCAACGTTCGATGGAGGATGATGCGATGGCGGGATCCGCGGAGCGGTTGGACGAAGGCGCGGCGCGGGGCGCCGGCTTGGAAGCCGGCGGCGAAACGGGGACCGGAGAAATCTCGCGGGACGAACTCCAGGCACTGAAGAAGCTGAAAGAGGCCTACGCCAAGGTCAAGGGCGAGGTGGGCAAGGTCATAGTGGGACAGGAAGATGTGATAGATCAGATACTTATCGCGATGTTCTCCCAAGGCCACTGCATCCTGGAAGGCGTGCCGGGCCTGGCGAAGACGCTGATGATAAGCACGCTGGCAAGATCGCTGAGCCTTACCTTCAACAGGATACAGTTCACGCCCGACCTGATGCCGTCCGACATAACCGGCACCGAGGTGATACAGGAGGACAAGTCCTCTGGAGAGAGGGCGTTCAAGTTCCTGCCCGGCCCGGTGTTCGCGAACGTCATCCTGGCCGACGAGATAAACAGGACTCCGCCAAAGACGCAGGCGGCGCTGCTGGAGGCCATGCAGGAGCGCCAGGTGACGGTCGGCGGGATCAGGCATCCGCTCCCCGATCCGTTCTTCGTACTGGCCACGCAAAACCCCATCGAACAGGAAGGCACATATCCGCTGCCTGAGGCGCAGCAGGACCGCTTCATGTTCAAGATATTCGTCAGGTACCCGTCCTACGAGGAGGAGTACCGGATCGCGGAGAAGACGACCGCGGCTTTCTCGACGGAGGTGGAGCGCGTGCTGTCGGGCGAGGAAATAATCGCACTGCAAAAGATCGTGAGGAGGGTGCCGGCGGCCCCGCACGTAATAGGTTACGCGCTCCGATTGGTACGGCAGACGCGCGTCCATGAAGGGAACGCGCCAGATTTCATAAGGGCGTGGGTCACGTGGGGTGCCGGCCCCAGGGCCGTTCAGTACCTGCTGTTGGGAGGAAAGGCCCGCGCGATCCTGAAAGGAAGATGCCACGTCGCTACAGAGGACGTACGCGCCGTGGCCCACCCTGTCCTCAGGCACAGGATAATAACGAACTTTAATGCGGAGGCGGAGGGAATCACTCCGGATAAGGTGACCGATAAGCTTCTCGAAATAACCCCGGAAAACGAGGACGGCAGGCCGGGCGATCCTGAGGTCCGGAAGGCGTTCAAGTAAATAGTCCGGGAGCGGAAGCGCCGCCGGCTTGCTCCGGACGCTTTCCATATCTACAAGAGGGAACGCGAACAGAGAGATGGCAAGGTGTTCGGTTCGGTTCGGTTCGGCGCGGCTCGACCCCGGAGCGCGGAAACGGCGCCGGCCGGATCGGGATTGGACCGAAGCGGATGGGCCGGCCGCCGGGATGGAAACGAGACGTTGCATGCCGGGGTCGGGAGAGGATCCCAAGTTCGGACGCACGGCGTTTTTTTGGGAGAGGGCACAGGCATGTCCGAATCAGCGGCCGTGACGGCGGAGAATCCGGCGGGGGCGCCCGGCGGCGAAGGCGGGGCGAACTACCTCCGCCGATACCTTGATCCCAAGGTCCTCTCCAAGATAACGCGGCTCGACCTGCGGGCCAGACTCGTCGTCGAAGGCTACATATCAGGCATGCACAAAAGTCCATACCACGGGCACTCGGTTGAGTTCGCCGAGCACAGGGAATACGTTCCGGGCGACGATATAAGACACGTGGACTGGAAGGTCTGGGCGAGGGTTGACAGGTTCTTCATCAAGCAGTACGAGGAGGAAACGAACCTCCGCGCTCATATCATGCTCGACGCCAGCGCCTCAATGCGCTACGGCTCCGGCGCCATGACCAAGTTCGATTACGCCTGCACGCTGGCCGCGTCGCTCGCCTATCTGCTCCAGCAGCAGCAAGATGCCGTAGGGCTCGCGCTGTTCGACGCGGAACTCCGGCGGCAGCTTCCGGCCAGTTCGCACCCGGCCCACCTGAAGGCGCTGCTGCAGGAGCTTTCCCTGGCTCGACCCGATAACAAGACGGATTCCGCCAGGATCTTCCACGAGCTGGCCGAGCAAATCCGCAGGCGCGGGATCGTGATACTGATATCGGACATCTTCATGGACATCCCCTCGTTGATCCGGGCGCTGCGGCGATTCAGATACGACAGGCACGAGGTGATAGTCTTCCACGTGTTGGACGAATACGAGCTAACTTTTCCTTTCGAGGATAACACGCTTTTCAAGGGCTTGGAGGTTCCGGTCGAGCTGCTTACCGAACCGAGGGCGCTGCGGAAAAGCTACCTGGAAGCCCTCGATAGGTTCTTGGCGGAGGTGCGAAAGGAGTGCGTCAACAACCTTGCGGATTACGTACGCGTGAGCACGGCGGATCCGCTCGACGCCGCGCTCTCCGGATACCTCGCCTTCCGCCGCAGGACACTTAGGAGCGGGGCCAAACGATAGCGCGGCGCCGATGGGGACGGCCGGTCGGAGGAGAGTAGAGGAGATAGGGGGCCGAGCGATGGCACGCGCGACGGAGTCCGTTGGGACGGCGTCGAGAACGGTTCATGCGCGGTCGAAAGGATGTTGCGGGCGGCGGAAGCGAAAAGGAATGGCGCGCAACACCAGCATCGCGTAAGCCGCAGTCATAGAGGCCGACTTGAAATGGGTTCCTGGCTTGGAATATCGGCGGTCAACCCTTCGCTCCTTTGGGGCGCGCTTCTTGTGGCGTCGCCGATCATAATACATCTGCTGAGCAGGCGGCGGTTCAGGATAGTGGAATGGGCGGCGATAGACTTTCTGCTAGAGGCTGACAAGAAGAACCGCCGCCGCGTCCGTCTGGAACACCTTATCCTGCTGATCCTGCGGTGCCTCGCGATCCTGCTGCTGGCGATGGCGACGGCGCGGCTTTTCGTCGAGCCCTCCGGTGCGGCGGCGCGCGCGCTGGCTGCGGAGGCCAGGTTCGAACGGATAGTGCTGCTGGACGATACCTTGAGCATGGGCCAGCGCGTGGGCAACTCGTCGCTGTTCGATCGCGCGAAGGAAGGGATACGGCGCTTCGCGGAGCGGCTTGCCGAGGATGGGGGCGGCGACACCATGACGCTGATCCTGGCATCGCGCCCCGACAAGCCCGTCTTCGCCGGGCAATATCCCAGGGGCGCGATGCTCGCCGAGATACTGAGGCTCGTGGACGGCTGCGAGCTTAGCGACGCGTCCGGAAAACTGGCGGAGGCGGTGGCGGCGCTGGAGCGGAGGATAGGATCAGGCGGCGGGAGCGGAGGGGGCGGCGGAGGCCGCGTTAACCGCGCGGTGTACATCGTGAGCGACTTCCGCGCGAGGGACTGGGGGACGGGAACGCCTGCGGCGAACGGTCCGGCCGGGGCGAAGCCGTCGTCTGAAGCGGCGCTGCCCTCCGCGGTGTCCAGAATCGCGAAGGGCGTCCAAGCGCTGGTGCTGGCGGACGTCAGCGTCGAGGAAACGGCCAACCTTTCGCTGCTGTCGCTGGAGATCGCCGAGGGGAGGCACGCGGTAGAGAACGTACCGGCGCGCTTCGTCGCCACGGTGGCCAACAGGGGCAAAGAGGAGGCGGCCGAGGTGCCAGTGGAGTTCTTCGTGGGAGACCTCCAGCCCCAGCGCGTCACCATCGCATCCCTGCCTCCAGGCGGGACCGCGGCGGCCGAATTCAACTTCACGTTCAGGGAGCGCGGCCCGGCCGCGGTCCGGGCGGAGCTGCCGCCCGACCGGCTGCCCGGGGATAACCGCCGCTATCTGGCGATCAAGGTGACCGAAGGGGTGCCGATCCTGCTGGTAAACGGCGAACCGAGCGCCGACCCGCTGGAGGACGAGACCACCTACATAGAGCGGGCGATCAATCCTCCGGGCGAGACCTACTCGGGAAACAAGCCGACCGTGGTAGCCGAGAACCAGTTCGAGGGTATGAATCTCGACGCGTTCCACGCAATAATATTGTGCAACCTTTACAGCGTGAGCGAGGAACGGGCGGATGCCCTGGAGCGGTTCGTCCGCGCGGGCGGCGGCTTGGCGATCTTCCCCGGCGACCAGACGGATACGGCCGCTTTCAACGCGCGGCTTTTCCGCGACGGGTCGGGCCTCTCTCCGCTGGCGATCGAAGAAATACGCGGCGACGAGACCGAAAGGAAATGGGCGGTGCCGGCCTCGGGCGAATTTTCCCATCCCATCTTCAGGTTCTTCGAGGGCGCCGGCGATTCGCTGCTTGGGCGCGTCAAAATATTCAGGTACTTCGCATCAAAGCCGGCCGAGGCCGCGCCCGGTACGGCATCGAAATCGGCGGCGACCGCTCCGGGCGCGGCGCCGAAATCGAATGATGCCGCGACGCCGTCCGCCGGGGAAGCCAGGGTAGTCGTCAGGCTGTCAGACCCGGACGGATCCCCCCTTATGGCAGAGCGCAATTTCGGGAAGGGACGTGTCGTCGTTTTCACGACTTCCTGCGATAGGGAATGGACCGCGTGGCCGAACGATCCGAGCTACGCCGTAACGATCCTTGAACTCACCAAGTACATCGGCAGGCCGTGGGCCGGCGAATGGAACCACCGAGTGGGCGACGCAATTTCCGTCCCGATAGACCCGGCCAAGTACGGGCTGGACGCGACGCTCAGGACCCCGCGCTTCCCGGACGATCCGGACCATCGGTTGCGTGCAGGCGAACGCGAGGAGGGAGGGAAGCTGGAGGTATCGTTCGCCGATACGAACAAGGCCGGGTTCTACCGGCTGACGCTCGCCGAGCGCGATGGGGACCCCGAAACGATACCGATAGCGGTGAACGTTGACCCGGAAGAAGGCCGGCTCGAGCGGATCGCTCCCGAGGAACTGAACCGGATGCTGCCGGGCGTCGAATTTCGTTACGTGAAAGGCGCCGGCGATATGGGCTTATCGCCCTTCGAGGGAACGCGAATCGAGATTTGGAAGCTGCTGCTGGCGGCGGCCATGGCGACGCTGGCCGCCGAGCAATTGCTGGCGTGGCTGTTCGGGAGATCGAGATAAGGCTCGGGCCAGGACGGGCCAAGGCGGCGGACGACGGGCTGGGCGGAAGAAACGGGACGGACGGAAGGCGGGAACGGGGAAAGGAGAGGGGGGGACGGGTAGGGGAAGGCCACGCCGCGCGCGGCCGGATTCCACGGCGCGGAAGGCGCGGACGAGCGCGGCGGAGCAGACACAGGAGAGCCGGCGAGAGGGACGATGGATTCCTGGTGGCTTAAACTGCTCGGCGTAGAGGAGGGGCGGCTGCCGCCCGGCGCCGAGGTGAAATTCGCCCTGGCTGGAGCGCCGTCGTCGTGGCGTGCCTTAGCGCTTTTGGCCATAGCTTGCGCCGCGGCCTACGGCGTATTCAGGCTCTACCGGCGCGAGAATCCCGTCTGCCCCGCGAGGGTCAGGACGGCGCTGGCATGCGTGCGGGCCGCGGTCTACGCGATTTTGGCCGCCGTTCTCCTTGAACCTGTGCTTGCCGTCGAGACGCGGAAGATAATCGAGCCTTACGTGATCCTGCTGCTGGACGATTCGCTGAGCATGTCAATCCGCGACCGGTATCCCAATGAAGCCGAACTTGTGCGCGTCTCGTCGGCCGTAGGAATTCCGCCCGACAAGCTCAGATCATCCACGCCATCGCGCGCCGAGATCGTGGACGCGATTCTTTCGAGGGATGGGAACGCCTGGCCAAGGGCGTTGGCAGGCCGCGGAAGGCTCAAAGTGTTCACATTCTCATCCGACGTCAGGCTGCGCGAGGCTTACGACGGCGGGGCCGCCGCAGGGGAGGCATCGAACGGGGAAACGTCGGACGGAGATGTGCCGGACGGAAGCGGGGCTTCCGTCCCCCGCGACAAGCCGGTCCCGCCGCTCATACCGCGCGGCACCAGCACCGACATTTCGGCCGGCATACGCGAGGCACTGTCGGGCCTGTCGGGAAATCCGGTCGCCGCCATAGTGATGCTGTCCGACGGCCGCCACAACGCCGGCGAGCAGCCCGGGCAGGCTGCCGAGTACGCCGCCGCCCGCCGCGTGCCCATATTCGCCGTGGGAGTAGGCGATCCTTCCGAATCGCGCGACCTGGCGGTGACCGACGTATTCGCCCCGGAAAGCGCGTTCCGCGACGACCCGTTCCACGTCTCTGCGCTCGTCTCGGCGCGCGGCGTACATGGCGGAACGGTGACGGTGGAGCTCCTGGAAAAGCCAGAACGTTCAGACGACCCGCCGAAGACCGTCGCGCGAAAAGACATTGCGATCCGAGGCCCGCAGTCACAGGAAACCGTATCGTTCGAACACCGCCAGAAAGCCCCCGGCCTGTTCGCTTACACGGTGAGGGTCGCGCCGATCCAGGGAGAGTTCGACGAAGCGAACAACTCGCGTTCGGCCAGGATCAACATACTCGACGAACAGGCGCGGGTGCTTCTGGTGGCCGGCGGGCCGACCTTCGAGTACCGAATGGTTCGGACGCTGCTGACGAGGGACAAGACGATCAGCGTGAGCTGCTGGCTGCAGACTGCCGACCGCGACTTCGTGCAGGAAGGCGACGCCCCTATAGAAAGGCTGCCGGACCAATACGCGGACCTGTGCAAGTATGATGCCGTCCTCATGTTCGACCCGAACCCGGACGAATTCGACGAGCAGTGGGTGGAGATGCTGGCAAAGTTCGTCGGCGAGCACGGGGGCGGCCTTCTATGGATGGCCGGCAACAAGCACACGGCGCGGTTCCTGACGGCGATGAGGACTAGGGGCGTTCGCGAGCTGCTGCCGGTGGCCTTCAGCCCCGGCGACGAGATCCTGATGGCGGATCCCGGCGGCATTTACAGGACCGAGTGGCCGCTGAAGCCGACCGCCGAGGGGCTAGACCATCCGATCCTCAGGCACGATTCGTCCCCCGACCGGAACCGGCGCATATGGGAGTCGCTGCCGGGCATATTCTGGAGCGTGCCGGCGACCGAGCCGAAGCCCGGGGCCATGGTGCTGGCGGTGCACGGCGATCCGCGCCAGCGCGCCAAGAACCGCCCCCGCCCCATGCTGACGGCAGGCTTCTACGGTCCGGGCAGGGTGGTCTTCATGGCTTTCGACGGCACTTGGCGATGGAGGGCGGCCGGTGAAAAGTACTTCGACAGATACTGGATACAAGCGGTGAGGTACCTGGTCGAAGGGAGGCTTATGGGCGCCAAGAAGCGCGGCGTGGTCATGACGGACAGGGACAATTGCTCGCTGGGCGAGCGGATCGCCGTGACGGCCAGGCTGTCAGACCGCCACATGGCCCCGCTCTCGGTCCCGGCGGTCAAGGCCGCGGTCGAGCACGCCGGTCTGCCGCAGACGGATATGGAACTGAAGGCCGTACCGGGCAGGCCGGGATATTACGAAGGCTCGTTCATCCCATCCGACGTCGGAACCATCTCGATATCGGTGCTACTGGATGGGGAAAAGCCGGGCGAAGAGACAAAGGTAACCAAGCAGGTGCGCGTCGAACCGCCGCGGCTCGAATTCGCCGAATCGAGGCTCGACAAGTCCGTGCTCAGGGAATTGGCGGAGAAGTCGGGCGGAGGATACTTCGAGGTGGACGAGATCGGCCGGATACCGGGCGCGATACCGATGCGCCGCCAAAGCGCGGTGGTGGCCGGAAAACCCATCGAACTTTGGGACCGGTGGGCGATGCTCTTGGCGGTGGTCTCGCTGCTCACCGCCGAATGGGCGCTTAGGAAGAGGCACCGGCTGATATGATCGCGCCGGCTCGGCCGGGGCGTCCGGCAGCGCCGGCCCGGAGGCGCCCGACCGCGAAGGAGTAGGAGGCGTACAGGATGACGGAAACGGGCTCGGCGATCGGCGCCGAATCGCCGCTTCGGTTGCCGGGAGAGCTGAGGCGCAACATCGAGTCGCTGGCCTCGGCGATCCGGGTGCATATGGCAGTGTCGCGCATGAGCCGGCTGGCGGCGGCGCTCGCGATCTTTTTCTTCTGCGATCTGGCGGCGGATCGGGTCGTCCGCTTCGACCGCCCGCAACGAGCATTGATCCTGGCCGCTGCATTGGCAGCGCTATTTTGGTACGTCTACGTCCGCTTCGTCCGCTCCGGGACAGGACGCCTCGACGCCGAGAGTCTCTCCTTGGAAATAGAGAAGCGCGACGGCAAGCTGCAAAGCGCTCTCATAAGCGCCGTCCAGTTCTGCCAGCAGGGGCCGGAGATGGCTCGGGAGGCGGACGTTTCCATCCAAATGATGGCCGAGACCGTGCGCCTGGCCGTTGAAGCCGTATCGGGGCGCCGATTCGCCGATGCGCTCGACGCCCGCCGCTTCCGCCGCCATTTGCTGATCGGTGCAGCTTCGCTGGGGCTGCTCCTGGCCTTCTCCGCAGCCTTTCCGTCCGCCGCCGGCACGTGGTTCCTGCGCAACATCCTGCTTTCGTCAACTGACTGGCCGCGGCGGTGCCGCCTGGAGATTGTCGGAGCCGATGGCGGCGTTCTGAAAGTTCCGAAGGGCGACGACCTGTCCATCATCGTCAGGGCGGACCCTTCGGGTGAAACGCCGGAACGCGTCTTCGTGCGTCACAGGTCGGCTTCGTCGTGGTCGTACGGAGAATCGCAGATGATGCGAGCGGGAGAGGGGGAGTTCGCGGCCGAATTCAAAGGCGTCATGGAACCGTTTCGGTTCTACGCCTTCGGCGGAGACGGACTGACGCCGGAATGTTCGGTCGATATCGTCGAGCGGCCGGCTTTGAAATCCCTCCGAATGACAGCCTTCCCGCCACGATACACCGGCAGGCCGCCGATGGAGATGGCGATCGGTGAGAGCGTCTTTCGAATCCCGGCCGGAAGCAGCCTCAAGATAGCCGGCTCGGCCAACAAGCCGCTCAGGGCGGCCGAACTGCGTTGCGGCGGCAGGAGCCTGACGGCCATGAAGATCTCGGGCGGCCTTGAGGCATCTGCGGATATCGGCCCAGACGATATCGCCTCGGGAACCTACGAAATATTCCTAAAGGACGAAGACGGCCTGGAGGCCAAGCCTAGGCCAAGGTTCGCCGTCAAGGTCGTCCCGGACAGGGCTCCCGCGGTGCGCGCAGCGATGAACGGGATAGGCGATATGATCACGCCGGAGGCTTCCATACCGATCGAGATCGAAATCAAAGACGACTACGGGGTCGAATCGTGCCATGTGGTCTACTTCGCGCCTTCGGTCGAGGCTCCGCCTAGGGCGCTGGCCGCTTTCGAAAAGTTCCCGCCGGCGAAGGCGGAGGTCGGCAGGTTCGAGTATCGGTTCGAGGTCGAGCCGTTGAAGCTTCAGCCGGGCGCACATCTGGCCTTCCGAGTCGAAGCGAAGGATAACGACTCGCTCCACGGCCCAAACACCGGAATGTCCGGCTCGTTCTCGCTGAGGGTCGTCTCCCCGGACGAGCTGCTCGGCGAAATGATACGCAAGGAGCAGGAGCAGCGGCAGGA
Organism: uncultured bacterium; assembly: GCA_937991785.1. Taxonomy (GTDB): domain Bacteria; phylum Planctomycetota; class SZUA-567; order H5-PLA8; family CALKMO01; genus CALKMO01. The sequence continues at coordinate 20,640 of CALKMO010000018.1, forward strand.
ATTCGAGCGGTTGATCGCAGATCAGAAGTCCTGTCGGGACGCAGTCGCGGCGGTCGCGGAAAGGTTCGCCTCCGAAGGAAGCCCGCCCTCGACCGTCAGTCAGGACGTTATCGCCGGCGAAAGGCGACAGCGGCAGCTGGCGCGCCGGGCCGAGGCCATAGCGGGACAATTTTCCCGCATACTGGCCGAGATGGAAAACAACAAGCTCGCCACCGACATGATCAGGCGCCGCCTTAAAAGTGGCATAATCGCACCCCTTCGCGAGCTTGCCGCGGGGCCCATGGCCGGCGCCG
>CALKMO010000019.1 GCA_937991785.1 uncultured bacterium
ATTCCACCGGCATGGTATGCCTATTGCTCGAAATTTCGCGCTTACTTTTCCGGGTCTCCGGGGGTTTGCGTCTTGAAATCGTCGTACATGCCTTTCAGGTACTTCGGTATCGGGCGATCTTGGGCAACCTCGTCGTAGAATCCCTTCCAGAGCATGAGAGCATAAAGGCTGCTCAGGTAGACCATTACGACCGATGTGACTATAAGGATTACCGTCCACACCGGGCTTCCTGACTTGGTCTGGTACACCGTTGAAGTTCTGCGGGACTGGATGGCGGCCACGCGCGACTGAGATACGCGAGGCGCCGCTATCGGAGCGGCTACGGGTGCCTGCGCGACCCCGCGTTGCGAAGGTTTACGCCTCGTCGGAGGGGCCACTGCGGCGGCCGGTCCAGTCGCCACGGCTTCCTCGCCCCCCGTAGCGGCGTCCACTACGGTTACCTCGCCCGTACCGGCTTCCACCACTGTGGCATCAGGCCCGACTTGTCCTGATACGGGGTGCTTTTCCGTCGGAGCAGTGACCGGACTGCCGATAGCCGTCTGCTGTACCGTGACCTGCTGAGTGCTCATCCCGTCATCAGAGGGCACCAGCTCTATGTCATCGAACACGATCTCGCCCGTCGCATCCTGTTGGGGAGCCGCAGGCGCAACCGGCGGCGGCACGGCGGGAGCAGGCGCCTGGGCCATGGCCGTAGCTGGCGACGGCGGGATGGCGGTCAATATGCCGCTAGCGCCCCGCTTGCGCTCCGTCGGGATTATTATGGTCGGCTCCGTCCCCCTTTCGTTCTTGGCAGCTACGACATCCTCCCGGCGGAATTTCATTGTGCCGCCAGACCTGAAGGCGCGAAGGTCCCCTCGGGCCACCATCGCTTGAAGATCCTGTTCGCTCAAACCGAGGATTTCGCAAGCCTCTCGCGAATTGATCAGATCACCTTCCGCCATGGCGAGATCCCCATCTTCCCAGCCCCGGCAATATGCCCCTTGTGAGGGGCCATTCCCGAAGGCAGCCACCGCCTTACTTTCGCATCCGCGCCGCTAACCTCAGCAGCACCAAGCATAAGCTCCAGCTACCCCGTAACTCTAAGGCATTCTTCCAACCCGCGCAAGAGATTTTTTCGTCCAGCCACATCGCAACCGGTTCCCGCACGACGCTGGCTGCGGGCGCTCAGTATTTTCGTGGCGATCCGGATATCATCCCTTAAAAGCGGACAATATCATTAATCTCTCTGCGCAAGCAAGGAAAAGTCTGGGGCCCATCTATTTATTTGTCGGACCGAGCATTCAATTGGCCGAGTCAAGCATTCCCAAGCCGCTCGGGCCCCATTCTTTCATAACTGAATCGGATAACGAAAAGCCAATGTGATCGGCTGGGATCCCAAGCGAGGCCGAAGAGAAGCAGGCAAAGCCAAGGTTTCACGGATCAACCCCTTTGTAACTCGGCTGACCCGGATCAGGGCACAGGTGCCAGTCGGATAGGGGCGAACTGTACTGCGGGAAAAGAGATGCTTTTGATGAATTCGCGTCGGTTTTCGGCGGTCGTGGCGGAGCGATCTCCCATGCGCCCGGCAACCCTGAAGGCTGAACTCTTATGAACTTGTCCGCCCAGCGATGGAGAGGGTATATTTGATTTTGTAGAGCGGTATGATTCAGGAGTTTCGGAAAGGGACGTCGCCGGAGATATTTTATCGGCGCAAGTACATCCCGGGTTCTTACGGAGCGACATCGTCAAGAAGGATGATGCGAAAAAAGGAGACGGCATGAGCACGCCTCGCAAACAGTTCTGCGAGAACTGCGGGCAACGACTTCCCGAAGGGGCGCGGTTCTGCGAGATATGCGGGCGCCCGGTAGAAGGGTTCCATAAGAGGTCTACGGTCGTGACCTATACCGTGGATTCCGCCGCCAAGAAGAGCGGCAAGCACCAGGCTCAACCCGTCGCGCCTTCCGATTCAGATGGTGCTTCGCGGCTTGTCGCGCCAGCGTCGGAAGTTCCCCGGCTCCCCTCCCTAACACCGCCCCAAACGGGCGGCAAGCCTTCCTCGCGGCCTGTTATCCGGCCTGCGGCTGGACTGGAGGATGCGCCCGAAAGCCAGACGGACCCCAAGCCGGCCGATCGCGCGGTCGGGCTGGGATGTCAATCTGCACCCCACACGGGCGACCGGGCGGCGGGGATGTCTCCTGCTTCGACTTCGCTGACCGATCCTCCATCCTCCGGCGCCTCGGCTTCGGCATCCGAGGAACTCCCGCCTGCAGTCAGGATAGAGGTCGTTAAGAAGAAGGTTCCTAAGAAGGAGAGGGCGGCGAAGCCCGGCGAGGCCACGCCGCCGTCGGGAATTCCGTCCTACATAGGCCAGCACCCAGGCAAGGGCGCATCTTACGCTTCGGCGACGCCTGCGAGGATCGCTCGTGCCGTGCAGGACTCGCCAGCCGACTCCCCGGCGGGGATCGGCGCGGCGGTATCGCCAACCGCGCCCACCACCAAGGCTCGTATAGTAGATGCCGGTTCCGAAAAACCGACGGATGGCGCGTCCATGCCGCATGAACGGGCCGTCGCCATCGGGGCGGGAGCGGCTAAGCCGGCTTACCGGATCCTGGCTCCAGTATTGGCGGCTGCAATCGTTTCCTTAGCGATCATAGCCGGCATAGCTGCTTATTCCATTTCCTCAGGCAATAGGAAGGGCAAAGATACCGTCGAGATAATCGGATCCTCTTCCCAAACGGGAAAGAACGATTCGGCGGCGGAATCAGTGACGGCAAGTATAGGTGGTAGAGTGAAGGCGACGGCCTCGGCGGCGAAAGGGAAATCGGCCCTTAAGCTCTCGGAAGTTCCCGCGCCGGCCGCTATTGCCGAGGGGACCTTCCCGCTTGCTTCGCTTGGGGCTTACGAAGTGTCGCTCAGTGATGCCGCCGAATTTGAAAATCCGGTGGCGATCGAGATAAGATACGATCCGGCCATTCTCTCCCCCTCGCAACCGGCCAGCGAACAGCTTATGGTACGTTTCTTGGAGAACGGCGCATCCAATTGGATATGGCTTAGATCCTCGGTGGATGAAAAGACAAAGGTCGTCAGGGTCGCCGTTCCTCGCCCCGGAAAGTTCGAATTGATATGTCTTACCGCTGAACCCGCGCCCGGAGGCATCGAGAAGGCTAAATGGGCGGCATACCACACGCCCGAATTCGTCATCGTCTACGACGGGCGGGCGATCGGGGACGGCGCGGAGACTCGCGATTCCGCGTGGAAGTCGAAGGGCGGCGGGCGCTTCCCGGTCGCCGGCCTGAAGGCCGGGAGAGAATCCGACGAGACGACGAGCGGTTACAGACGGGATGTGCCGGAGTGTATCCAGGATCTGGGATATTTCCTCGAACACGTCCTTTTCGCCTACGGGAAGGAAGGATTCAACCTGCCGCCCAGACCTGTGTTGGTCAGGGCTGAGACTCAGCCTGCAATGGTCGAGTGGCGCAGGAAAACGCCCGATCGCATATCGGTCAACATGGCGGGCGCGACCTCGGCCGAAGCTCTTCAAAGGGCGTCGGCCCGCGAGCTTTTCGAGGCCATACAACGCCTTGATTACGGAACATCGAAGATAGACGACGCCAAGTTTGCCATGCTTCGATGGTGGCTGGCAGCCACCGCCGAATACGCGGCGTGCCGGGTTGGATGGAACCTCAAGGTCGAAGCGGCCGATGCCGCTCAGCTTTCGCATCCCATCGCCGGGACGTCCGCCATGCCGAACCTCGACCGTGGAAGGGTGCACTTTGTGGAGTATCTTGTGGGACTGGGCGTGTCATTCCCAGGACTTCACAAGGCGGTGACTGTCTATTCAGGCGCAGGAGACCCCGTCTTCAGGCCCATAGGCGCGATCCTGAGGAGGGCGACCGGCGCCGATTTCCCGGACATACATCGGAGCTTTGCGGCATACTTCTTGTTTTCTTCCGAAGGGCCGCTTGGCGGACGCGACCCCTCCAAGACATGCGCGGAAAAGGCGGACGTATTCCCTCTGGCAAAAGAAACCGGAGCTCAGGCGGAGCCGATCTCTCATGCGCTCAAGGTTCTTCGGGGGTATACGGCCGCCGTGTGGGCGGTAAGGCCGGAGGCTATGCCGACGGCATCGAGAAAGATCGTAGTCGAGGCGACCGACCTTTCCGGCCGGGTCGCGGCGGACCTGTACCTGCTTGAAGGCAACAGGCTTGCGAAGGTGCCTCCCCGCCGCTCCGGAACCCTCCGGGAACGGGGCGATCGGAAGGTAGTCGAGGCGGGGACCGGCGATGTTTTGTACGTGGTGGCGTGCGGCACCTCAGAGGATGAGGACGGCGCAGTCAAAGTCAGAGTGAGCGATTTCGGCGGGATCGCCATGACGATGGAACCCGCCGAGATCGTCAACCGCGAGGGGAAGATGACTCATGAGTTCGCGGTAACGGTAAGGCGCATACCACCTGAGGTGCGCAGCTTGCTTTGCGAATGGGATTTCGGCTTCAGGACGGACCGCCTGGCAGGCGATGTCGCCGAGGGCGAGGATAGAACGGCGACGATCAAGATATCCTGCACTTTCCCAAGGGAAGGCAGATACGTTGTTAAGGCCAAACTGTTCGATACGACCGGGGGTCTGCGCACGCTGGTGGCCGAAAAGTCCGGAACGGTAACGATCTCGTTGCCGTCGGTGCGCATGTATATCGAAAGGCCGGCGGTGCTGGTTGAGCCGGGAGAGGAGGTCCGTTTCGATGCACCGATAATCAACGGTCCGGTTTACGCCAGGTACGAGTGGGATTTCGGAGACGCCTCGGGAAAGCGGAGGACAAGTACGAACCACGCATCCTATAAGTTTGACAAGGAAGGGGAATATATCGTGACGGTAAGAGCTTTCGACGCATCGAGGCGCGAAAACGCCGTGGCCGAGGCGACATCGCGGGTTTTCGTTCGGCGTACGCTTGGCGTGGATACGCCCGAGGAGGTCGCGAGGCTCGTCGCCGCGCAGAGGCTCACCCGCGCCGAAGTCAAGTTGACGGGCAAGGCGGTATTCGAAGATAAGCCGCCGGGAAAGGTGGATGCCAAGGACAAGAAAATTCCCATCGGCTGGGCGTGCTCAAGCTATCCTCAGGATACAGCGGGAGAAGGCCGAGAAAAAGCGGCGGCGATCCCAATCATATGGAAAGGCAGGATTTTCTTCGCGGCCTATCGGCACCCGATTATGCCCGATAGGGACGAAGGCTCCCATAAAAAGTCTGAGACCGTGTCGGTCGCCATCCTCGGCGTTATGGACCGTTCGTGCGCCGGCATCTCGTCGCTGCACGTGCGCTTCGACCGCGAAGAGATCGGGACGCCCAATCCACACCCCGCCCCCAAGGAAGATGAGCGGCGGCGGAATTCGGCCGCGTCGAACTGGGAGCGCCGCGAATCCTGGGGCTTCGCTGCAACGGACTTGCCGCGCGTCAGCCCGGCTGAAATCGGATCAAACACGAAAGAAATGATCTTTTCCGCGAAGGGCAAGGAACCGGTAGCCAGGGCGGTATCGAACGTGTTTGCCAGGGAGTCGAGTTCCTCCCCTGAAGGGACCTCGTCGTGCGAGCTTACCGCTCCTTTCTGGGATGATTCCTCGGAACTCATCGTTCGGCTGTCCGTCCCTTCGTCGCCGTGACGATCTCGGCCCGCTCGGCCCGCTCTTGTCCGGCGCGCTCAGGCTTTTGTGCACAATGTTCGATGCGCCCATTGCGAGGCAATACCAAAGACTTGATTCGCCGGAGCGCTATAAACTACTACTCAACAATATGTGCTTTTTTGCGACAAAGCCATAGCGCATGACACGCAAAAGCAGACAATAAGTTCCGGTTGACGCCGGAGACGGTCGAGCTCGCGGCGGACGCGACGGCGCAGATGAGCGATGTCTCCATGCGCAAAGTTCGCAGGCCGTCCGCGCTTGATATGCGACCGG
>CALKMO010000020.1 GCA_937991785.1 uncultured bacterium
ATTAACAATATATTAGGTTAGTAACGCGGGGCAGCGGGCTGGCCGATTCCAGTGTGGGAATCCAGGCGGGGTGCACATTGAACGAACCACCCCGGGCGCGAACGACCGGATATCGAAGAAGAAAGAGGGGACGCGGCAAGGGCTGCGGGGGGCATAGGTTTCGAGGGGAGCTAAGATGAATAGGGCGAGCGCAATAGGGCGGCTGGGGAAGGAGATAGGGATAGGAGTCCTCCTGCTGGGCTTGCTGAGTTGTGGGAACATAAACGTCTACATAACGTTCGAAGCACCAAAGGCCGAGAAGGCCATAAAGGCCATAAACGACCAAGTGTTCGAAAGCGCCGCCGTTAGGAAGGATACGGCGCCGGCCGGGAAAGAGGGTAAGGGAGATCAGGATAAGAAGAATAATAACAAGGCCGCTGGCGAGGAGGAAGGGCGCCTTCCGGCAACCCCGCCGATAGGGATTGGCGTCGTGTGGGCTGCCGAAGCCGACATAAATATCGAGACGCCGGTCATTAAGGCGCTGAACAAGAAGCGCGCCGAGAGGTTGCCGCAGCTTAACGCGTGGAAAGACAAGGGCGTGATCGGCGAAGCGATGGACGGCTACGTCGCGCGCGTCCCCGGTTCGAAGTTAGAATCAATCAAGGAAAAGAAGGATGTCAACGACCTGGTATCGGCTGAGAACCAGGATCGGAAACAAATAATGCTGGAGATACTAAAGGCAAACAAGTGGCCGGCGGAAGACCTGCCGAAGCTCCAGGAGCTTTTCGCCAAGGACATGCGCGAACGAGCGGCTAAGGGGCACTGGGTCCAAATCCCGGACGGCAGATGGGTGCGGAAGGATTTGGATAAGTGAAAAGGCGGAGGAATGATGTATGAGGAGTGCGCTTTCGGCGATCGCCCTTGCGCTGGCGATATTTCCGACTGCGGCGTTCGGGGCCTGCGGCGATCCACAGGTCAAGACCGACCACCCGTGGTATCCGGGCGAACTTTCGTGCTCGACCTTCGAGCGCCTGTTCAAGACGCAGGCGGAGGTCTACAAGCGCGTGACGGGGCGGTCCGTTGATACCGACGAGGACAAGGCGCTGGCCGCATGGTTCTGGCGCAATTTCAATTTCGCCCACGCCGAAGACGGCAAGAGCGACTATTGGGATGTAGGCTGGAAGGGCGGCGGGGACAGCAAGAACCGCGAATACTGGCACGGGTTGTTCGCCCTTGGCATCGGCCTGTGCGGGACCACCCACGCCCACATGTGCGCCGAGATGAATGCGCTGCTGGGTCAAGGCCGAGGAAGGGTTGTAGGGGTCTCAGGACACAATACGTTCGAGGCCTATTTGACCGGAGGAGAGTATGGAGAAGGCAAGTGGGCGCTGCTGGATCACGACATATCAACCGTAATTTTCGACCCGGAAGGCAAGCGGTTGCTGTCCGTAAAAGAGATCAAGGCCGACATCAAGAACCTGGCCGATCCTTCCTATAAGAAGGAACGCCAGAGGGGTTGGCTCATATCAGGACTGCACCCATCGGATGCGCGCGGTGTGTACACCGAGGTGAAATGGGTGGAATACCTCGCCGGGTACGCATGTCCGCCGCCGATGGTCCATCTTAGGGCGGGCGAAAGTCTGAGGCGGTACCTGAAGCCCGGCCTCGAGGACGGCAAAACGTTCGTCTACTGGGGGAGAAACTACAAAGGGAAAATACCCGGTCCAAGCAGGGGAAGGACTTGGGTCAACCAGCCGGAGAAGATGTTCGGAGCGGACAAGGCCACGCCGGACAAGGAGGGCCAAGTCAGGTATGCCAACGCGGTCTATACTTACAAGCCCGATTTCGCGAGCGGAAAGTACAAGGAAGGCGTCATTGACGAAGGCGACGATCATGTGACGTTCGAATTCTACACGCCCTATGTGATAGGGTGTACGCCGCCGAACGACAGTCCGTGGGGAATATATGATCAGGGGGCGAAGAACGGCCTCGTCCTGAACGGCAAGATGACGTGCGGGGTCAAAATATCCACCGACCAGGGGGAGACATGGCAGGATGCCGGCAAGACATCCGACGGGATGGATCTGACCGACTTCGTGAAAGGCCGCAAGCAATATTGGATAAGGTTTGATGCTCCGGCGAAGGAACTAGCCGGAACCGACCTGGCCATGCGCACAGCGTGCCATTGCAATGTGGCGGTCATCCCGCGGTTGAAGGATGGCGCGAATAAGGTGACGTTCCATGCATCGGGGCTGGGCGTTATATCCGCCGGCCCAAACAAGGGCCAGGCGGAGGCGCACCTTGTCGAGGGCAAGATGGGCGATAAGCAGATAACACTCGAACTGGCTGCCCCTCGAAACGAAAAGGCCGTGCGGGTCTATGCGGCGGCGTGGGTGGCATCCGGTTGCCCACCGAAGTCGGAGGTCAAATACCAGATCGAATATTCCACGGACGGCGGCAAGTCGTGGAAGTCGGTGGTAAAGGATTGGCAGGTGGTCCGCAGGCCCTACGAGCCAGACGATTTCTGGAGCCAAAGCTTCTGCTGGGGCGAGGCGGCCCTGGATGATGTTCAGGGGCCTGTCAGGGTGCGTTTCAGCAACGACGGGAACATTGCCTACCGTAAGGTCGAGGCGCACTTGGCGTACAAGGTTTCGAATCAAGGGCCAGTCGAGGTCACCTTCGCATGGACGGAAGGAGGCGGCGGCGAGGCAAAGAAGGCGTCCCGCGTCTTTCCGGGCAAACCCGGCGAAGAAGACTCTTCTTGGATTATCGAGACGGGACAAAAGGCGGAAACCGTTTGGGTGGAATACGCCGCCAAATAAGCGGCGGTCGGGCGATCGCCGTCGTTCCGTATCTCCAGGCGTTTCGAACAAGGCAGTCGCACGCCAGACACCAACGGCCGATGTTGCTCGGCGCCGGCATTTTACCCGCTATAGCAGGCTGCGCTTTTGAGACGATATTGCTGGGCGTGCGCCCGGTCATGCCGGGCGCGGGAAAAACCGCGCCTCGTGCGTGGACCTGCGGAACGGCCGGTGCGGCCAGCCGACGATAGCCGACGGATGGGAGGACGAATGGGGCGGCCAGCGTTTTGGATAGACTTGGCGAACTCGCCGCACGTGATCTTCTTCAGGCCTATAATAGAAAGGTTGAGGGAAACCGGCCACGAAGTTACGGTAACGGCGCGCGATTTCGCCCAGACGCGTGGCCTGGCGGAACGGTGGGGCATCGAGGCCGTTCCGGTAGGCGGACATGGAGGGCGGTCGCGCATCGGCAAGCTGTTCAACCTGATCGGCAGGGCCATAGCTTTGAAGAGGGCGATGTCCGGCAGGCGCGCGGACGTCGCCCTATCGCACAACTCCTACAGCCAGATATTGGCCGCTCGGGCGCTTGGTCTTAGGGTAGTAACGACGATGGACTTTGAGCACACCCCTGCCAACAAACTGGCTTTCAGGCTGGCCCACAGGGTGATTGTGCCTGCGGCATGGCCTCCCGGTACCGCTGAACGCATGGGGGCTTCCCCGGACAAGATCCGCAGATACGACGGGCTGAAGGAGGAGGTTTACCTTTGGAACTTCGCCCCCGATGCCGACGCAAAAGAAGAAATCGAAAAGCTTATCGGATTTCGCATCGGCGAGCGCATTCTGGTGACGGTGCGGCCGCCGCCGACGGAGGCCATATATCATCGCATTGAGAACCCTTACTTCGAAAAGGTCATGGGCTACCTGGCCGGGATGGACGGCGTCGCGGTCGTGGTGCTTCCGCGGGGGAAAGCGCAGGGCCGCGATATCTCTGCGATGGGCGCCCGAAACTTCCACTTGCCATCCAGACCCCTGGACGGCCCTTCGCTTCTATATTTCAGCGACGCCGTCATCGGCGCCGGCGGAACGATGAACCGCGAGGCGGCCGTCTTGGGGACCATGGTCTACACTATCTTCGCCGGCAAACAGGGCTCGGTTGATAGGTTCCTGATAGAGAAAGGCCGCATGATTGACCTCAAGGCAGCGCTCGATGCATCGCCCGATCCGGCCGCCGAATTGCCCTGCGTCCTTAAGCTTCAGCGGCGGGGAAAAAAAACGCCGTTCGCCTCGCCTCAAGTCCTGGATAAAATAATGGAATTTGTTTTGGAGGAGGGATAACGCTTTATGCTCGAATTCTGCCGCATAGCGCCGGATGTGAAGATGGGGAAGGACGTTACGATCCACGGCTTCGTGAACCTCTACGGGTGTGAGATCGGGGATGGGACCAAGATAGGTACGTTCGTCGAGATACAGAGGAACGCCCGCGTCGGAGCGCGATGCAAGGTCAGCAGCCATACGTTCATATGCGAGGGTGTAACGATAGAGGACGAATGCTTCATCGGGCACGGCGTGGTCTTCATCAACGATCTGTATCCCCGAGCGACCAACCGGGACGGCACCATGCAGACGCCGAAGGATTGGGAAGTGGTCCCCACCCTGGTCAAGCGGCGTGCTTCTATAGGGAGCGGATCAACGATATTGTGCGGGGTTACGATAGGCGAGGATTCCGTCGTCGGGGCCGGTTCGGTGGTGACAAAGGATGTGCCTGCGGGGGTTATCGTAGCCGGCAATCCGGCCAGGATCATTAGAAAGGTCCAGGACGCGCGAAGGCCGCCCAGCGGACCTATGGGCATAAGAGCATGAAGGAACACAGAGCAAGGATAGAGGTCTACGCGACGGCGCTGCTCGACGGTCTTCTTACGATCGTCGCCTTCGCGGCGGCCTACTATTTGCGCTTTTACGGCGGGCTATGGGGTTTGCTTTCTGTAGGCGAGTATTTTCCCGCGCAATACCTTACGTTGCTTCCGGCCATCGTCTTCACTTGGATGATCTGTCTGCGCGAGGCCGGACTGTATCGGGACATACATGAGGGAGGGACGGAGGAGTTTTTTCGGATATGCGGCGCCGTGGTCTTGGGCATGCTGGTGTTGGCCGGAATAAGCTTTTTCTACCGCGGCTTCTCCTATTCGCGCGGATTCGTCGCCGCCTTCGTGCCGCTCAACATAATCCTCCTTAAGGCGGGGAGGGCGGCGTGCAGGCGGGCGCTGAGATACCTGGCTCGGCGCGGGCTGTGGGTATCGCCTATATTGATAATAGGCGCAGGTCCGGTCGGAGATCGCCTCGCGGCCGCGATCAACAGGCGCGGGACCAGCAGGGTCATAGGGTACCTTGAGGACGTTTCGGACGGCGCGGGCCGCGAGGCCCTCGGGGGGGCCTTCCTCTCGGATACGACTCTGGATGGCCGAAGCGCAACGCCCGAATCATCGGTCCTGCGGAGTATGGCCTCCGCGGCGAAAGCGGCGGCTGATACAGCCGCGGCGCCCTCCGGAGAGATTGGCGCGCCGCCGGTGAAAGCGGCGGCCGGCAGCGGCGGGATGGTTGCCGCAATTGGGGAAAAAACGAAGAAGTGCGAAACGGCGGCGGGGCCGGACGGGGTCGGCGCGACATGCGCCGGAGCCGGCGCCGGCGTGAAGGGAAATGCCGGCGTAGGGCCGAATCATCCGCGCCTCGGCGGAATAGCGGACCTCCAGGAGGTCGTGGCGAAATACGGCGTCGAGGAGGTGCTGATAGCGAAACCCAGAGCATCCAGGGAGGAAGTGGCGTCCATTGCGGAAGAATGCTACAAGTGCCACGTGAGGTGGCGGATGGTGCCGGACATATACGACCTTATGCTCGAACATACCGACCTTTCGCTCATCGGCGACATCCCCCTGCTCGGCACATGCGGTTCGCGAATAGTGGGCTTGAACTTCGTTCTGAAGCGCCTTTTCGATGTCGTGGTGTCACTCGCCCTTCTGATATTGTTGGCGCCGGTCATGGTTGCTATAGCGGCGGCCATCAAGTTGACCAGCCCCGGACCGGTGTTCTTCCTCCAGGAACGGGTCGGTTACAGGGGGAGGCGATTCCGGCTTATGAAATTCCGCTCCATGAGACATGAGGCGCGGCCCGACGATCACAGGGAATACGTAAAGGAATACATAGCCGGCAGGGCCCGGCCCGCCGAAGACGGCCAGTTCAAGCTCGCCAGAGATCCCCGGGTGACGCCTGTCGGAATGTTTATCAGGAAGTTCAGCCTGGACGAGCTGCCGCAGCTGTTCAACGTGCTTAAGGGCGAGATGAGCCTTATAGGTCCGAGACCGCCGGTGCCATACGAGCTGGAGGCGTACGACCCGAGGCACCTGCGCAGGCTGGACGTTCTGCCAGGCGTATCGGGGCTCTGGCAGGTATCCGGTCGCAACAGGCTTACCTTCGAAGAGATGGTCCGGTTGGATCTCTACTACATGGAAAACTGGTCGTTCGGCCTTGACCTTCGGATATTCTTCAAGACGATACCTGCGGTGCTCTTTTCGAGAGCCCACTGAGGCGGGCGGACGCGGCTGGAGGCGCCGCCCGCATGGCTGGACCCCGCGTTTTCCCCGGACGGGCGCGGACATGGCGGAGGCTGCCGACATGGGCGGAGCGGGCAGGGTTTACGGCGCCGGCGTGATCGGGTGCGGCTACTGGGGGCCGAACCTGGTGCGGAATTTCTTCGAGAGCGCGCGGTTCGAGATGCTGGCGGCGGCCGACCCGCGCCCGGATCGCCTGAAGGCGTTGGCAAGGCGCTATCCGTCGGTGCGGACGTTTCCCGACTCCGCCGGGATTTTGGAGGACCCGCGCATCGAGCTGGTCGCAATAGCCACGCCCGTGGCCACGCACTACGATTTGGCGATGGCGGCCGTCGAGGCTGGGAAGCACGTATTGATCGAGAAACCCATGACGGACTCTCTGAATAAGGCGCGGCGCTTACGCGATGCCGCGGCGCGCAAGGGCTTACGCCTGATGGTGGACCACACCTTTCTTTTCACGGGGGCGGTGCGCGCCATAAAGTCGCTGGTGGATTCCGGGGAACTCGGAGAAATCTACTACGTGGACTCGACGCGGATAAATCTGGGATTATTTCAGCACGATGTGAACGTAATGTGGGACCTTGCTCCTCACGATCTCTCCATAGTCAATCATATCCTAGGCAAATTGCCGCAGGAAGTTTCCGCTGTGGCGGCGTGCCACTTCGATACCTGCATGGAAAACATAGGGTACCTCACCATGAGATACGATGGAGATAGGACGCTCGTCCACATTCACTCCAACTGGCTGTCTCCCGTAAAGGTTAGGCGGATGTTAATAGGCGGGTCTCGGAAGATGGTTGTTTACGACGACGTCGAACCGACCGAGAAGGTGAAGGTCTACGATGCGGGGGTGGACATCAGGGTTCCGCCGGAGCAGGCGAGCGATCCGGCGGTGACGAGGCGATTGCGCGTGGAATACAGACGCGGCGATGTAGTTGCCCCGAAGATAGACCATACAGAGGCGCTCGCGGTCGAATGCGATTACATAGCCTCCGTCCTGGACGATCCGGCGATCCTGCCGATCAACGGCGCCGAGGCCGGGATGGCTGTGGTGGCGATCCTGGAGGCCGCTAAGGCGTCGCTGGCCGCGGGCGGGGCTTTCCGTCCCGTGGAAAGGCCGTAAGGCGCGTCGTCTAAAACATCCCGGCGGGCTTTTAGGTGCCGATTCGAGGCGCGGGTTAATGCGTGGCGAAAGTCTGCATGCCAGATCTGACATAACAGGCTCGGCGGGATCGGACCGGAGCGCCGGCCTTTCCGCGACGCCCCGTCCGGTCCCTTCGGCGCCGAAGTTCCATGTAATGCCCGAAGGATCGTGGCGTGCCAGGATTCTGGAAAGGCCTCTGCTGCCCGCCGCCCTCGTCGCCCTGTCCGGAGCGCTGGCATACGGGAACATTTTCGAAGGGGCTTTCCATTTCGACGATCCCGAATACGTAGTGAACAACGACGCGATACGGGATTTCGGCAGGGTAGGCAACGTTCGCTTTGCGCGCCATCGGAAGGCATGGTGGTACAGTAACGCCCTTTGCTACTGGATATGCCGCAAGACCGGGCTGCTACACGAGAACGGCCAGCCTACGACAATCCCCTTTCACGCCTACAATCTCGCCCTGCACGCAGGCTCGGCGGTCCTCCTCTTGTTGCTTCTGTGGAGGGTAGACCGTTTCAGACGCCGTATGGGATGGGCGCCGCGGGAGGACTGGCGGGGCAGGGCCGTCGCGTTCCTGGCCGCCGCGATGTTCGCGGCGCACCCGTTGACGACCGAGTCAGTAACGTACATATGCGGCAGGGACAACGGGCAAGGCGGCTTCTTCTATCTGCTGGGGCTGCTGGCGGTATCGTCGTGGGTAGAGAAGTGGTTCTACCGGCGCCGCTTCGGCAGGCGCTTCAGACCGTGGCAATGGGTCTGGCCGGCGGTTGTCACGGCGGCAGCGTTCGCGCTGGCGATGCTGACCAAGGAAGTTTACGTTACTTTTCCGGCGGCCGCGGTCATGCTCTTCTTGATCCTGATGGACGGGAAGACGAATGCGAAGGTCGGCGGAACCACCGGAGGCGGCGGCGAGCCCCCGGCCGGCCCAGGGCGGACGAAAGCGGCCGGACCGGGCAGCGGAACTGCGGCGACGCATGTGGAGGCCGGCGCAGAGGCGGGGCTGCCGGCACAGGTGAGCGCGGAGGCCTCGGATGGAAAAACGAGAGACGGCGCGCCGGGAATACGAATCGCATCGCTGCTGGGCGGATTGCTTATCCTGGCTGCGGCGGCGATGGCCGCCTCTTCTCTTCGGCGCGGAGGGGAAATGCCGCCTCCGGCATCGCCCGGCGCGGCAGGCTCCGCCGTCCTTTTCGTCGAAACGGCCCCGCCGGCAGGCCTCGGGGCGCGCGACTGGCTGGATATTGCCGCCGCCGCGGCCGCGGCCACGTTCGTGCTTTCCCGAGTGCGCCGGTTGCCTCCGCCGCTTTCGTGGCGCATACCCCGATGGGCCGCGGCGTGCATATTGCTGGCGGGAATCACAGCCGCCATACTGGTCTTCGTCCCGTTCGCCAGACATGTAATCGTGGCGGGACTCACGGAGCGCCCAAAGGACCCGCTGCGAAGCCTCCGCAACCAAGCGGTCGCCGTGCCGGTGATGTTTCTGAAATCTGTCGTACCATGGCGCCCGAACCTGGACCCCGACTTCCCGGTGATCTGGGAGTGGCGGGACTGGAGGTTTTTGTGCGGCCTCGCGTCATTGGCGATCCTGTGCGTCGCGGCCTTTCTGGTCCGGCGAAAGGCCCCCTATTTCGCATTCGCCGTCGGCCTGTACATCGTTACGGTCGCCCCATCGAACTCGTTCATCGAGCGCGGAGACATAGTCAGCGAACGCAACTTCTACCTGGCCGCCGCCGCCGGCTCAGTGGCAGCCGCCTGGATGCTGACCTTGATTCTCGCCTGGATCATGCGGAAGCTGGGGGAACCTTCGTCCTGGGGGCCGGCGTGGGTGCTGGGCGCAGCCGTCGCAGCCGTATCCCCATTGGCCGCCATGACGCACATGAGGAACCGCGAGTACAGCGACCGCTACCTCCTGTGGAAGGCGACGGTCGAATGCTCCCCGTTCAAGATCAGGCCTCTGCATAACCTCGGCATAGCGGCCTTCCACAAAGGCAGAATAGACGAGGCCGTTTGGGCCTTCAGTCGCGCGATGGAGATCGGCGAGACGCGCCCCTACAGCCCGGACGACGTGATTGCCGAGAGAGCCTTCCGCCAGTCGTACGTCAACCTTTTCGGAGTGCTCATGACCAAAGGAAAGCTCAAAGAGGCGGAGGCAATCATCAAGAAGGCGGCCGACAAGTTTCCGGACGACCCCGACGTGATGCGGTCGCGCGCCGAATTCCTCATCCAGAAGGGCGACCTGATGAAATGCTACAAGGAACTGAAGGCGCACCTGTACATGTATCCGAATTCGTACAACGCCTATTACCTGTTCGGGATGGCCTGTTGCGAGCTGAAGGCATTCGCGGAAGCCGAGGGGGCGTTGCGGAAGCTGCTGGGGTTCCACGAATCGTTCCTTCGCGAGGGCAACAGGTTCTTTCCCGAGGCGTATATCGCCGAGGTCAGGGCGAGGTTGGGAGATGCCCTTGCCGCGCAGGGGAAGACGGAAGAGGCGAAGGAACAGTACAGGCAGGCGTTCCGCGTCAGGCCGGAGGCGCTCCTGCCGCTGCTGGAGACGGCCGCGCGCGTGCGCGTCGGAACGCCGAAGGCGATGCTGGCCGCGATCTCCGACGCCGGGGCGACCGGTCCTTCGGCCGAATATGTCAGGGAGGCGGTGGCGCAAGCCGTCGAGAGATTCGAAAAAAGGGAACCGGTTCGCGAACCCCCGCGGCCGCCGGATTGGGCTTCGCCAAGGTGGGCGCCCAAGGACGAAATGCTCAGGTGGAACAAGGACTGACCGTTGCGGCCGGCGGGGAGACGGCTCCGGGGGGCGATCGCCGGTGCGGCGCGTCGGTGGCGCGAAACGCAACCGCCTGATATCATCGGGGAAATCGAACGCGGCGGGCGGAGAGGCCGGCGGGAGACGCGGGGCGCTCCGGCTGGAGCGCATGCGGCGCGCCGGGCCTGCCGCCGTGGCAACGGAGGACGGACGGGAGGAGGGATTTTTGCGAGATGAGCCGCGCTGCGTGGACAATACTGGCGATTGCGATCGTCGGCGTCGCGTTCTACTTCGGATGGAAATCCGGCGACGGCGGACGATCCGGAAAGAGAGAACAGATAAAGACCTACGGCGGCAAGGGCGCCGTGCGCCCGATCGAAAGGGCTCCGACGCTTAAGGCGTTCAAAGGATCTCTTGAGGAGGGAGGCGAGCGGCGGGGCAAGCTGCGGGTGCCCCCGGTATTCGGCAACGAGCTGACCTTCGATGTGGAAGCCGAGGGCGCCGTCGAGTTCCGCTGGTTCGTCAACGGCGAGTTCATACCGCACCTGGGGCAGGAATGGAGCGAAAACTCGGCGCGTTCGTGGACCGCTCCGGCTCCTGGGAAATATCGCGTAAAGGTCGAGGCTCGGTCCGCCAAGGGAGGTGGAAAGGTCGCGTTTCTTGAGAAGGAGATCTACGTAAAGCCGCTGCACATATACTCGTTCGAAGCCGATCCTCGAAGCGAGCCGGACAGATGCTTGACGGGGGAGTTGGTGCATTTCGAAGTGGATGTCGAGTTGCCGGATATGCTTGGGGAGATAGATTACGAGTACAGGTATTCGGTGAACGGCGTCGTCTGGAAGCATCCGGATGACGGCAAGGAATGGACCGATTCCGACGAATTCCCCTTCAGGGCCGACAAACCGGGAGAATACGAGATCAAGGTGGAAGCCAGGCGCGCTGGTCAGATCGAGCCGGAGGAATCGGCGACAATAACCTACCGCGTCGCCGATTGCCTTGCGCTAAACCTCACAATCTCGCCGGAAGATCAAGCGAACGCTGGCGACTCGGTGACGCTCGACTGTTTCGCCGACAGCATCCAAGACGAGATAGAATACCGCTTCACGGCGCGCCAGGCGGCTGCGGGATCTAAACCCGAGGTCGTTAAGGATTCCAAGGGGTTAGAGTGGAGCCGAGAATACATGAGGACCTGGGTGCCTGGGACGCCGGGGCAGTACATGATAACGGTCGAGGTCAGGAACGCCGGTGCGCGCGATGCGCAGGATTCGAGGAGCGAATATTACCTCGTCCTGGACCGAGGTTTTTGACCGAGTGATATCAAGATCATCGCATGCGGAGCGGCCGACGGAGGACCGGCCGAAACGTTGGCGGCACGGTCGGGCGAACGGCTACTCGACCGGCCGGTCATCGCCGCTTCCGAATAAGTAGCCGCGAGGATCGGAGGCTGCGAAAGATCGGGCGGCAATTCCGCCGCATGCCTATTGCCGGAGGAGTTCGAGGGTGGACGAAGCGCTTGCCAGGATAACCGACAAGGCGATGGATGGGAAGCCGGTGTCGCGGGAAGATGCGGCCCTGCTGACCTCGCCGCAGACGGAACTCCACGAGCTGCTGTTTTGCTCGGACAGGATCAGGCGCCGATTCAAGGGGAATGAGGTCAAGGCGTGCTCGATAATAAGCGCTAGGACCGGCGGATGCCCGGAGGATTGCGCATTCTGCGCCCAGTCGGCCAGATGGAAGACAGGCGTAAAGGCTACTGCCATTTGTTCGGCCGAGGATATCGCCGGCGCGGCCGAGAGAGCTGCGAAGGCTGGGGCATACGCCTTCAGCGTGGTGGCGTCCGGACCAGGCATTCGGTCCGGCGAGGAGCTTGACACATGGTGCGAACTGGTTAAAGCCGTCGGCAAGGCCGGCGTCGAACGGCACGCATCGCTGGGGACGCTCGACGATTCCCAGATAGAAAGACTGAAAGAGGCAGGAGTTTCCTGTTATTGCCACAATCTGGAGACCAGCGAACGGTTCTTCCCCAGCATATGCACGACCCATTCGTATTCCGGCCGCCTGGAGACGGCAAGGAGGATAAAGCGCCACGGCATCAGGCTATGTTGCGGCGGCCTTTTCGGTATGGGCGAGACATGGGAGGACCGCATTGATCTGGCCTTCGCCGTAAGAGACCTCGGCGCCGACAACGTGCCGATGAACTTTCTGCACCGAATACCCGGTACGCCGCTGGCAAAACGCGAACCGATGAGGCCCGCGGAAATACTCAGATGCATAGCGCTGTTCCGATTTATCCTTCCCGACCGCGACATAGGGGTGTATGGAGGCCGCGAGGAGAACCTGCGGGATCTCCAGTCCTGGATATTCCTGGCCGGCGCCAATGCCATAATGATTGGCAACTACTT
>CALKMO010000021.1 GCA_937991785.1 uncultured bacterium
TTGGCCTTCGCCTCCAATCGGCTTTGTTGCATAAAAGACATAAGACATTGCCAAACAAAAAGTTATAACGCAGGCTCGAGGCAAATGCTTTTTCGCTCAACTCCTTGCTTCGAATAGAGTTATGGCGCGAATTACGCAACAAAGCCACTCGGTAGTACAATAACGCGGGATAGCAAAGAGTTTGCTTACAAAGGATATCCTTATCGTATGTCGCTCGTCCCCCCCAAGTCGCACACTAGTGTAGCCCCTTTTGATTCAATAGACTTGCCCAAGTCTGCACGATGTGCATAATATTTCTAGAGTATCGCATCGCTGTCGCTCATCTCGCTGAAATTTTTCGATTTTTTGGGGAACCTGCGGACGGTTCTGCGGAATGTACTGGCGGGAGGCACAGGACGATGCCTACGACGGAAATGATGATACAGGCATTGATCCGGCACAGAAACAACCCGGGAGCGTACCCGGAGGACGAGTTCTGGAAGCTCGTGGAGAGGCATCGCGCGGAGCTGCTGGCGCAGGCGCATGCGATCGTTAAGAACCTCGAGGATGCCGAGGACGTGGTGCAGGAGACGTTGCGGCTGGCGTTCGTAAAGCTGCCTGAGATGAAGGATGTTGAGCGCGTGGCGAAATGGATGCGGACGATAAATCGCAACATCGCCATGCACGTGGTGCGCAGGAAAAGGATCGAACGGAAGGCCACGCAGCGGTTGGAGGCGTTAAAGGAACCATCGAGCGGCGTGGCGGAAGCGGGGAGCGAGGCTGAAGAGCTGCGTGCTGCGGTCATCCGGGCGGTGGATGCGCTGCCCGATTCGTTGCGCCCCGTAATCCTGCTGCGGCACTTGGAGGAGCTTTCCTACGAGCAGATAGCCGAACGGCTCGGCGTACCGTTGGGAACGGTCAAGAGTCGAATAGCCCGCGCGGATTCAATACTGCAACGGAAGCTGAAACGGTTTGTTAGGTCTTTCGAAGAAGATGGGGTGGGTATCGTAGGCGCCTCCGATGCGGGCGAAGATACGGGCGTCGGAGGCCAGACATTGCAAGAGGAAGGAGGTTAAAATGCCGGCGGTCATACATTCCTGCGTCGAGGCGGCCGCGCTGTTCCGGCCTTACCTGGAGGGGGTCGCGTCCGAGAGCGAGGCGGCCTCGCTTGAAGAGCACCTGAAGGAATGCGCGGACTGCCGCAAGGCGATCGAACGACGAACCGCCTACGTGCGGATGCTCGAAGAGTCGCTCAAGGGCATCCGGGTACCGCCGAAGTTCCTGAAGCGGAGCGACGAGGTGCTCGAATCCACGAAATACTCCCAGTTGGTCGAGGTCGCCGGTCCCGGCATAGAGATTGAAGGCGGAGACCCGAACGTGATGGCGGAGATGGACGAGGAAGGGCTTCCCGGGACCGAGGAGGAAGAGGGGGATGACGACAGGCCCTTCATCGAAAGGCTCGGCGCCGCCCCGTGGTGGGTGATATCCGGCACTTTCCACGGGTTGCTGCTCCTCCTGCTCGGCCTTTTGAGCATGGTCGTGATGCGGGAAGCCTCGCAGGAGACGGTTATCACTACCGATCTTGCCAAGGCAAGACCGCCGGAGTTCGACGAGAAGAAGCCCCGGGACGTGTTCCGAAATCTCGTGCCCGCTCCGACGGAAACGCCTACCGATGTCGAACATGCCGTAGTGCCTCATGAGCAGGTGGAGGATACGACCCACAACGAAACCGACGACAACATGGACACGAACACTGCCCGGGGCGATCCGAACGCCATATCGGATCTGCCGCTGGGCGGTTTGGGGACCAGTGCCGCGATGGGTCTGGGCGGCGGCGGGGCCGGAGCCTTCGGCCAGAGGAGCGGCGGGGGAAAGAAGCGCGCGCTGATCGCCGGCGGCGGCGGGAAAGTCACGGAGTCGGCCGTGGATGCTGCCCTCCGCTGGCTGGCCCGCCACCAGGAAGAGGATGGCCACTGGGACTGCCGGAAGCACGGCGGCACGGGACCTTACGATGTCAGCATGACAGGTTTTGCCGTACTGGCATTCCTTGGTGCCGGCCATACCGAGCGGGCCGGGCAGTACCGCGACAACGTCCAGCGCGGAGTCTACTGGCTGATCAAGCAGATGAAAGACGACGGCCGATGGAACTCGAACAACTACGAACAGGGCATAGCGGCGATGGCGTTGGCCGAAGCGGCGGCGATGGCCAGGGTTCCGAGCACTCGGGAAGCGGCGCAGAAGGCCATAGACGGCGTGATAGCCGGCCAGCACGAGTACGCCGCGTGGAACTATACCCCGAACCCCGACACCAACGGCCGCAACGACTCTTCGGTATCGGGATGGAGCGTCATGGCGCTAAAAAGCGCTAAGATCGGCGGCCTTAAGGTTGACCACAAGGGCTTCGCCGGAGCAATAGCATGGCTCGACGCGGGCCAAGACCTTACGGGCGCCAAGGATGCCGGCTCCGATTACGAAGGCGGGAAGATGGCTTACGCAGGCACGCTGCAGAACCCCAATAAAGGGAACGGGAGTATCGCAGTCACCGCTTCGGCGGCCATGCAGCGCCTGTTCATGGGATGGAAGCCGGACGATCCGGCCGTCAGAGGCCCCGCGAATTTCTTCCGCAAATATCCGCCGAAGTGGGAAAAGAATGCGAATGGAATGTATGTCGGCACGCTGAACCTTTACTACTGGTACTACGCCACCCTGGTGATGTTCCAAGTAGGAGGAGATCACTGGAAGGAATGGAATGAGGCGATGAAGCAAGCTCTCATACCCAACCAGCGCAAGGGCGGCGACGAGGACGGCTCCTGGGATCCGGTCGGCGGAGGCGGCATACCGACTGGCGGGCGCGTCATGTCCACGGCGCTCGGCTGCCTGTGCCTCGAGGTCTATTACCGCTACCTGCCCATGTACAGGTAGACTGATCCCGCCAGCCCCGGGAGATGCGTCTCTTCGGTGGAGGCGCCGTCCCGGGACGCCCGGTCCCTTCCGCCGCCCTCACGCGCGGCTCCTCGCGCCGCGCGGGTGCGCCTCGAATTGCACGGCGGGGTCCGCCGCCCTGAGATCCGTTCTTCTTCTGAACCGCCGGCCCTCAGAACCGCTCGCGCTTCTCCATCTCGGCCCGCGATTCCCCGCCTTCCTTCTTTTCGGGCCTGATCCATCGCCCCTCGTCGTCATCCCAACGCCAACTCCACGGTCCGCCCCCCTGCCGCAGGATGAACATCTTACGCACACTCGTCGAACGCTTCGATGACCTCTCCTTACGGTATGCCTCCATTTGCTCGGCCGACAGGAACTTGGAGAGTTCCTTCTCGACCTGGGCCTCCTTGGACTTAAGACGTTCCTCCATATTGTCTTCGAAGCGGAACTCCCAGCGACCCGGCCCGCGTTTCGGAGCGTGCTCCTTGGATATCTCCTCGTTCAACTCCTTCCGCGCCTTTTCCAGTATTTCCTCGACGCGCTTTTTCTGTTCGTCAGTGAGCTTCATCTTTGCGGCCAGCTCGTCGGAAAGGCTGAGCGAATCGGAATCCACCTGGATCTCGAAGCGCTCGTTCGCGGGGCCTCGGAAACCCCTCATCGTCTCGCCCATGCCTCCCCACATGGATGATTTCCTTTTCGGCAGCGAGATCTTCACCAATATCTCCTGCCCCTTCCTTACTATCTTCGCCTCGACGGTCCCAGCGGGCGCCTCGCGCACGGCTTTGGCCAGATCCTCCGGCTCCGATATCGGCTTGCCGTCGAACGATATGAAACAGTCCCCCTCCCTGATGCCTGCCTCCTCAGCGGCGGACTTTTCGTGAACCTCCACCACGAAGACCCCCGACTTGACGTCGTTGCCGTACTTCTTCTTAAGTTCCTCGCTGATCGGGGCCATGCCGATGCCGAGCCGCGGTTTTTCGCCGCGCACGAATGGGCCGTCGAAGTCGAAGAAGGGGCCGTCCCGATCCCGGTCGAAGTCAAAATTTGGGCCAAATCCGCCAAGGGCGTCGCCCCAGAAGCGATCGAGCCATTCCCTTTGCTGCCTGCGGAGCTTCTCCATGTGCTCCCGGAATTCGCTCAGAGACGGCCCCCGGCCCCCGAAGTCCTCGTCATCGTCTCCGCCCCACCGCCGGCCCCTGCTTTTTTGCGCCGAGGATTCCTCTTTTCCCCTCTTCTCCAGCTTTGCCTCCAGTTCCCTTATGCGCTCCTCGAGCCTGGCGATCCGGTCTTCGGCTCCGCTCGGATCTCCCTTTCTGACCTCCGCCTTCCCGCCTTCCTGCTGCGGCGATCCTCCCGAGGATGGTTCGGCCGCGAATGCAGATACCGTCATATCGAGAATTCCCGCCATCGCCGCCAGAACGCCTGCCGCCAGCGCCGCAAGGCTTTTGCCGAACGCCTTCATATCCCTCCTCCTCCTAATAAGTTGCGGAAGGCGCGCGCCAGTCCAGACTCCCAAGCCGGCCGCCAGCGCGCCTTCTCCTCGCTTCCTCTCCGTCCGTTCTTTGCGTCTCTCCGGTCCGACAGCATTTGGACCGAGGACCTGTCCGCTTTTCCCGGGGGTACATGGCCGCAAGAGCATACTGATTCCGCGGCCCGGATTCCCTCTTGACGAGACGCTCTTTATCCGGCCGCCTTCAATCGGAAGCCCTTCCTTGCACCGCGGGCAAAGGATGTCCGTCCGCTTAGAATATCCCCAGTGACAGAAGCCATCCGGCGGCGGCGAGCGCGATAGTGGGAGGGACCAGGCGCGAGAGTATCCTAACCAGCGGAACTTCGAAGTAGGCGGTCGATAGCGACACGCAGAGGTGCACCGGGGTCAAGTGAAGGCCGCACAGAACACCCGAGAAGGCCAACGCCTCCAGACCGAGAGCCGCCGCGTCCCCATCGCCTATGAAAGCCTTGAGCAGCGGGAAGGTCATCGCCACGGTCGGCATCGTCACGCCGGTGACGAAACCGACTATGAACGGCAGGACGAACAGGAGCGCGCGGGGCGGAAGGCCGGCTGATCGCAACCAGTCTGTTATTTCGGGCACGGCGCCGGTTGCCTCCAAGTTCAGCTTGTACATCAGCGCACCGCCGATCAGCAGGGCGAAGTCCCACTCGACCGACTCACGCGCCAACGGCAACCATCGCGACCTGGGGATCCGATGGATGAGCAGGATAAGGAGCGCGCCGAGGAATATGCCGGCGGCGGGCGGTATGTGCAGCCCTATGTACAGGCTGGCGGCGAGCGCTATGGGCCAGAGGGCCGCCGCCACAGCCCTCAGGTTCGTCCTTGTACTGCCGGGGGCGCCGGAGTGAGCCGGGTCCCGCCGCGGCGGCATCCCCGGCAGCAGGAGGAACGCGATGCCGGCAAGAAGCCCCGCGGCGCTGAGCGCCGCGTTCCACGCCAGCAGCCTGCCTGGCGATACCGAGAACATCGCCTGGACCAGCGGCACTGCCGGGAACAGCGGCCAGGCCGGTTCGAGCTGGTGGCGGAACCAGTAGTTGATCGCCGCCTGCCTCGCCCGCGGGATCCCGATGCCGTCCCCCGCGCTCCTGACCATCGGGGCCGACAGCATGATGCCGCCTGGCGTCGGCAGCATCCCCATTATGAATGGGATTATGGAGATGGCCGCGCGCCTGCTGCGGAAGAGGGCTTCGAGAGCTGGGGCTAGGCGCCTGTCTATCCCTGCCTCCCGCATCGCCGCGCCGAGAATGTTGACGAGTATCACCAGAGAGGCAAGGGACAGGAACAGATAGGGCGTCCTTTCGCCGCTCTTCTTGGCGGACCATTCGAGCGCGAGCGAATCCCACAGCTTCGCGGGGGTGGCGCCGAGCAGCCAGGCGAGGATCAGCGCCGATATGACCATCCCCCTCCCCAAACGCACCTTGCCGCGCAGCATTGCCGCTAGCGCGGTCAGAGATATCCCTATGGAGACCAGCGCGTACAGTCCAGGATGCATCGAATCGGGCATGTAAAAAACGCCCTTATTTTAAAACCTGCCCAGGAATCTCGGCGTCCAAGACGGTTTCGCCATCGCCCGCCTGCCACTCGAAGAATCTCACGGTCGTGATTCGCGGCAGCCGGCGCGCCGGCGTCTGAACAGGTCGCGCGACGGGAATCCCCGCATAACAACTTATCGCGGCGTTTTGCGCTCCGGAAACCGTTCGTCCCTCAACACTTCAGCCGCGCAGAGCCCCGCTACTGCCAGCCGTGCTCGTAGCCGGTCTCGTACATAGCCACTACGTTCTCGGGCGGAGTGACCGCCTGGATGTTGTGGCACGGCGCCAGTATGTATCCTCCGCCGGCCCCGAGGATGCGGTAATTGTCGAGCACCTCCTGCCGCACCTCCGCCGCGGATCCGAACGGAAGCGTGTACTGATTGTCCACGGCGCCGTGGAAGATCAGTTTGCCGCCGAAATCGCGCTTCAGCCCCTCCCGATCCATACCCGGGCACCGCCACTGGATAGGGTTCAGCACCTGGATGCCGATCCCTATGAGGTCCGGCAGTATCTTCCGCACCGCCCCGTCGGTATGGTGAAAGACGAATGCCCCGGCCTGGCGCACCAATTCGATCATCTTCTTCATTCGCGGCAGGAGAAACTCGCGTATCTGCGCCGGCGAGAACAACAGGTCGTTCTGCGAACCGAGGTCCTCGGCAACGTACGAAATCAGCACTTTCCCCGGAATAGCCTCGTATATCCTGCGCGTGTTTTCGTAAGCCAGATGGAAGAGCTTATCCAGGCAATAATGGACGATCTCGGGGTTCTCGATCAGGTCCATGTACGCCTGTTCCATACCCCGTAGGGATTTGTAGACCAGGAAAGGTTCCGACCCGCCGCCCTTTATCGGCCTGTGCTCCTGCCCTTTGATCCTCGCGGGGATCTCCGAGTAATCCCACCAGTCCGGGTCGGGCCACTTATAGTTCTTCTCGATTTCCTCGACCGATTTGTACTGCGCCAGCGGGCTGTGAGTAACCTCGTAGTAAACGCCGGTTCCGTAGTTCACCGGCTTCCTCCGTATCCCGAATATGTCCTCGCCATCCTTCGGCTTCGGACCGACGTATTTAGGTCCCACGTTCAGCGGAGCATCTATGTGCAGCTTCGCATAAACGTCGGCCATCGTGGCGCAGCCGAGATGTTTTTTGAGCTTTTCGTCGAACTCGCCGGTAGCCCAGTAGTCCATCGGTATGCGGTCGGGTTTCTGGCGCGTCAGCACGGCCAGCCACCTCTCGCGCGGCGACATCGTTTCTCGCTTGCCTGCCGGCCTTCGCGCGGCGGTCTTGCCGCCCCCCTCGCCTTTCCCGCCCTTGCGTCCTTTCCCACCGGTCGAACCCGATTTTGCACTCGGCATTTCAAGATCCCCCCTTGTTAAGCGCCGGTTTCCCAAAAGGTTCCGATCCGAGGCGCGCCATCATGGAGGCGAATTCGCCCGCATGTCCCTCCCGGGCGTCCGGTTCTTCTCGCGAATGAGGATATGGTAGCCGTTTCCCGCACCGGTCTCCAGTCCCGATATTGAGGAGCGAGCCGATCGCGCTGTTTACGGACGATAGGGAGATTTCCGCGGATTCGGGGAGGCTTTACCCCAAAGCTTCATAGTGAGCGCACCGCGCAGGAACGCCGTTTTTCTTGATTTTCCACCC
>CALKMO010000022.1 GCA_937991785.1 uncultured bacterium
CCCGCGCCCGCAAGGTCCGGCCGCGAGGTCCGCTCACAGGGTCTTGGCGCGCAGTATGCGCGTGGCGTTCGCGATCACGAATGCCGCGGCTCCGTTATGAACCAGCGATGCTGCGACCGGAGGAAGCCATCCGGCGGCGGCCAGGACGAGTGCAACCAATCCGACGCCGATCGCCAGGGTGACGTTCTGGCCGATGACGCGCCTGGTCGTTCCGGCCAAGTCCAGGAGGAGCGGCACCTTCGAGATGTCGCCTGATGTCAGCACGACGTCGGCCGTCCGCATCGCCACCTCGTTGCCGGCGCCGCCCACGGCGATGCCGAGGTGAGCGGCGGCGAGGGCCGGGGCGTCGTTGATGCCGTCGCCGACGAACGCGACGACGCGCCCCTTGGACTTCAGCGATTCGACGAACGAAACCTTCTGTTCTGGCATCAGTTCCGCGGCGACCTCGTCAACCCCGAGGGCGCGGCCGACGCGTTCGGCCGTACCCCGCTTGTCGCCGGTCAGCATGTGGACGGATTTCACCCTCATCCGCCTCATGGCCCGGACGGCCTCGGCGGAATCCGGCCTCGCGCGGTCCTCGAAGTATATGGCGCCCATCGGCGAACCGCCGCGCGAAACGTAAAGCAAGGTCGCGCCGTCGGCGTCCGCCGCGGCCGCTGGCGCTTCCGAACCGCCATGCGGATCGCCGGTTCCTCCGCTTCCTCCGCCCGCCGCCGGCGCGGGGGGCGCTCCGGCTGGAATGCCCGCCGCGCTTCCGTTCTCGTGTCCCGATATTCCCGCCGGTCCTTCGGTCCCAGCGGCGCTACCGCTTCGGACAGCGGCGGCCGATGCCGTTTCCCCTGCTCCGGCGAATTCCCTGCGCCCCGCCAGGATCTCGTATTTTTCTCCGCCGCGTCCGGCGAAGACCGCCCTGACCCCCATCCCGGATATCTCGATCGTTTCCTCCGGGTCCTCCAAAGGCAAGGACTTCCCCCTGGCGGCTTCTAGCGCGGCCCGGGCCACAGGGTGCGACGAATACCTCAAGGCCGATGCAGCGCAGGCCAAAAGCTCGTCCGCGGACGCGCCTGGCGCCGTTTCGAATCGAACGGGGACCAGGTGCCCGGTGGTAAGGGTGCCGGTTTTGTCGAGGACCACGGCGTTTACCCTGGACGCGGTCTCCAGCTGCCTGGCGCTCCTTACCAGTACCCCCCAACGGGCCGCCCTGGCGAGGGCCGCCACGGTCGCTATCGGGGTGGCTATCACCAGCGCGCAGGGGCATCCGACTATCAGCGTGGCTATCGCGTGCCTCGGCTCGCGCGAAAAATAAAGCACCGCCGCGGCTAGCGCGACCACCATCGGCGTGTAGTACCTGGCGTAGGCATCAACCAGCCTGTGGACCGCCGGGCGGGTGGATTGGGCGGCCATAACCATCGCTTGGACGCGCCCCATCGTGGTATCCTCGCCCGCCTTTTCGACCTCGACCTCCAGCGCGCCGGTCAGGTTAAGGGTGCCTGCGAACACCATGCTGCCCGGCGCGACCTCTACCGGCACCGATTCCCCGGTTATGCCGGATTGGTCCACTGCCGACCGCCCCTTCGCCACCCGGCCGTCGCAGGGGATGGCGGCCCCCGGACGCACCACTACGCGCTGCCCGCGCTTCAATGCAGACGCGGCCATTTCCTCCTCGCTCCCGTCGTCTTTTTTGAGCACTGCCTTAGCCGGGGTCAGGCGAAGGAGCAGTTCTATAGCGGCGCGCGCGCCGAGCGCCGTATGTTCCTCCATCAGGCCGCCGATTATCATGAAGAACGAGACCATGCCGGCCGACAGGTAATCGCCTAACGCCAGAGCTGCGGCCACGGCTATCGCCACCAGCACGTTCGTGTCGGTGCCGCGCCCCATGAGGGCGAGCAACCCTTTGCGCAGCACGGGGATCGCCAGCAGCAGTCCACCGCTCGCATACGCGATCCCTGCGATCTCTTCGCCGCCGCCCATCAAGTAGCGATGCGCCGCCCCGGCCGCGAGGAGGACGCCTCCGGCGAGCGTGAACAGGAGCTGGATTCCCAGTTCCCGCCGGCGCGTCTCGAAGTTCATGCATCCATCGCAAATCTGCATAGGCTCTCTTCCGAGCGATCCGTGACCCTTGCAACCTGCCGCGCCGCCGCTCCCGCGCAAACGCGGCAGGCTCGGGGCCCGGGCGGGTAGCCGCCGAACCTTCGTCTTTGTTAGCGCCGCGGCCCCGCCGTCCCCCCGCGAGGACCGGACCGGCTCCTTGGCGGTCGAGCCGGGCGCATTCCGCCGCGCCTTTTTCGGCCCGATCCTTCACGGCCTCGATCGCGGTCCTTTTCTCATTTGGCGGCGCCGCCGGGCGCGCCGGCCTTTCCGGTTTCCCTCGCCCCGTCCTTGCGGGCTGTTCCGCCGCCCTCCCGCGGCTGTCCCGCAGCAGGCGCCGCAGCAGGCGCATCCAGCAGCAGACGCACTGCGAAGCGGTCCGTCCCGGGCGGCAGGATTACCTTGCCAGCGACGTTTTCGAGTATCTGCTCGACCGCTTCCGCGTACATCCTCTTCCCGAACACCTCCGGATCGGTCCTGTATCGCGCCAGCAGCGCCAGGAACCGTTTCGTCTCGCCCCGCGCCCGCGCGATCTTTTCGGCCCTGTATCCTTCGGCCGATTTGATCATCCTGTTGGCCTCGGCGGCGGCCGCCTCCAGGTTCTGTTCCCGATACGCCCGCGCCTCGTCCGCCAGCCCCTTTGCCTCGACCCGCGCCGCGTTCACCTCGCGGAAGGCGCCGGCCAGGAAAGCCGGCGGTTCCAGCAGCGGCATATCCAGCGAGACGATTTCGACTCCGAGCCCGAGCCTGTCCGAGGCGCGTTGCGCCAGTTCGAGCATCCTGGCGCGGGCCTTTTCGCGCCCCTCGCCCAGAAGCTCGTCCACGGCGATGCCCCCGACGGCGGCGATCGCCGCCGATTCCACAGCCGCCCTTAGGACCTCGGCGGTCCGCGCGTGTTCGAACATGTGGCGCGGAAGATCGCTGACCCGCCAGCGGACCACGATCGAAGCGCGGAGAAGGTTCATGTCGGCCGATATCAAGTAGCCATCGGAGACGGGATCCAGCCCCTCTATGGACGCAACGTCCGGCAACTCGTTCGCCGCGCCGGGATCTTCCGGCTTCCTTTTTTCCTTCCTCCGTCTTTCGGATTCGCGCTTATCCTTGTCCTTCGCTGTCTCCTCTGCCTTGCTTCCTCCGCCGCCTGCCTCGTCCCGGCGATCTCCGTTCGAACCAGGGACCGACGCGGATCGAGAGAACGTGTTTATGGTGATCTCGCACACGCGCCGGGTCTGGAACCTGACGACCTCTTGGAACGGCGATGGGAGCGCGAAATGGATCCCTGGGCCCCTGGCTAGTTTCCCGCCGTCTTCTTCCAAGCGGCCGAAAGTCAGCACTACCGCCTCCTCCTCCGGCCCGACCACGAAGATTCCTGACAGTAGGTATGCCGCCGCTAGGACTGCGAGCGTCCATCGGAGGAATATCGCAGACGATGCCAGCGCCTCTCCAAGCGCTCTGCCGGTGGCGCCTGGAGCCATACCGCGTTCGGCGCGTTCGCCGCCGGCGTTCGTCATCGCCCGCCTCCCTCTCCCTTCAGCCCGTCCGCTGGTTTAGTCCCGCCTTCGGGCTCTCCGGCGCCGAAGGCTCCGGGGCTGCCGGGGGCGTCCGGATATTTCGGATCTCTTTGGGATTTTGGATCGCCGGAGGATTTTGGATCGCCGGGGGGCTTGCGGCCGCCGAAGGGCCCTTCCTTGAGCAGGCGGAACGGCAAGGCGTCTGCGTCAAGGATGACCGTGGATCCGGCGCCGAGTATCCTGCGGAGGGCATCGAGCGACCGGACGAACTCGTAGAATTCAGGGTCCTTGCCGTGCGCCTCCGCGTATATCCGCGCCGCCTCCGCATCCGCCTCGCCCCTGATCTCTTCCGCCTTCCTGTATGCCTCCGCCAGTATCTCCGCGCGCTCCCTGTCGGTTTGCGCCCTTATCTCGTCGCCTATCCTTTGTCCCTCGGCCCGGTACTTGGCGGCGTACTGTTTCCTCTCTGCCGCCATCTTCTGCAGGATGAACCGCGTGTTTTCGCGCGGCACGGATATCTGCCTTATCATCGCGCCGACGGCCGATATTCCGAACTTATCCCCGACGTGTGCCTGTACGTGTCCGGCGATCTCGGCCTCGAGTTCCTCGTGTTTGAGCTCAGCGGCGGAGGTGGAGACCAGGGCCGATAGGGGATAGCGCCCCATGACGGCGTTGCGGGCGTCGCCGAGGGCCGGTTTAAGCATCGCCTCTGCGTTCGCCGTATCCTTCATCGCCCGGTAGAAGGCCAGCGGGTCGGCCACCTTCCACTGGAGGCTGACGGTTACTATGACGTTTTTCTTGTCCTGAGTGAGCGTTTCCGTAGGGCGGGTCTCTACGGTATGCGTTCTCCGATCCACCATCCGTACGCTCTCGATAGGCCAGGGCCATTTGAAGTGCAGGCCGGGTTCGGATATGCAGCCGCGAGGCGAGCCGAAAAGCGTGACTATCGCCGCGTATCCCTGGCGTACGGTAAACGTAGACGCCGACAGGATCACCGCGGCGGCGATCGCCGCGGCCAGCAGAAGGCGCGGCCATGCGGCCCAACGGCCGGCTAAGATATCGCCGTGTCCATGGGCGAGTCCGTGATCGTTCGATCGGTCGAATACGCCTTCAGGCTCGTTCATAGC
>CALKMO010000023.1 GCA_937991785.1 uncultured bacterium
TCCTAACCGATATGCAGCGCAGCACGCTCAAGGATATCCCCGCGGCGCTTGAAGGCGCGTGGCGGGAAAACGCGGTCGCGTTCGCAATCCCCATCGAACCTGGGCTTCCGCGCAACGCCGCGGTGATCGCGCTGGAGGCGAGGTCGCGCGGGAACCTGGTGGGCGCCCCGTTCGGATTCGAAGCCTCGATAGGGAATTTCGACCCGGACCCCGCGGAAATCCCCGTGGAGCTGACGATTGACGGCGAGCGCGTTGCGGAGCGGACAGTCAAGGTCGCAGGCTGCGGCACGGCCTCGGTATCCTTCGCGCACGTCTTCAATGCGCCGGGATGGCACGAAGGGTTCGTAGGCGTGCCTGGCGACCTCTTGCCGGACGACGACCGCCGCTTCTTCGCCATAGAAGCGCGTAGCGTGCTGCCGGTCTTGGTGGTGGATAAGCCAGTTTCCTCCATCGGATTCAAAAACGCGTCCTACTATCTGGCAAGAGCGCTGGACCCTGTAGGCGCTGCGGCCGCGGACGGGCAGGCGAAGGAGGCACCGGCCGGATCGGGCATAAGGCCTTCCCTGATCGCCCCCGACAGCCTCGCGGCCGAGGACCTTTCCAGATATCGCGCGGTATTCTGGGTAAACCCCTCGACCCCTTCGGCGAACGTAGCGGCCAGGGCAAGGGACTTCGTGGCCGCCGGAGGCTGTCTGGTGGTGTTCCCCGGCGAGGCGACGAGGGGGCCGGAATTCGCGGCCGTGCTCGGCACCGCGGACAAGGGCGGGCCGCTGCCGGCATCAATAGGCGATCGGTTCGGCGACCCTGCCGACAGGGAAAAGTTCTTGAGCGTAAGGGATGTGGCGTTCGACAGCCCCACGCTGGCGCCATTGCGCGGCACGGACCGCTCGGCCTTCGAGGGCGTGCGCGTTTACGCCGGATTCGACATGGCGGTACCGAACACGGGCGCATCCGAAACGCTGGCGACGCTGGAGGACGGACGCCCGTTCCTATGCAGGGGATCGTTCGGAGCCGGAGAGACCTACCTTTTCTGTTCTCCGCCCGACGGCGTCTGGACGAACTTCCCGTTGAAACAGGTATTTCTGCCCATGATGCACGTGATCTGCCATCGGGCCGCCGGAGAGGGGGGCGAAGCGGCGAAGTTTTCGACCGGCCGCGTCCGCTTGCGACTGAACGAAAAGGAAGACATAGAAGGCGAGCTGTTCCGCCCGGGAGAACAGGAACCAGCGCGGGCAACGGTAAAGGCCGGCGATGCGCTCGAATTCGACGCCGACAGGCCGGGCGTGTACCAGTTCAGATGGAAGTCGCCGCGCCCGGGAGAGAAGCGGATAGCTGTCAACGTGGATCCGGCCGAATCCGATCCGACCGCGATGACAGAGGACGATATGAGAAAAGCGTTTTCGGGTTTCGGTACGTTTCTGTTCCTGCGGGACATTTCATCTTTGGACGAGGCGATCGCGAGAATTCGGGAAGGCATACATCTAAAAGATCTCTTCCTGGTGCTGGTGCTTATGCTGTCCGTTGCGGAGTGTTTTCTGGCCAACCGCTTCAGCGCCGCAAGAGCTGTCACCTCTCCGATCCATGGGGCCGACGCGGGAGGCGCTTTGGCCGAGGCCAGGAGCGGCGGCGGGAGCATCGCCAGCGGGGAACCGGCCGGAGGCGCGATACCGGCCGGCCGCGAAAATGCCCGAGGCATGACGGAAGAAAGGGTCGGCGCATGAAGGGCGGGCGTACGGTGCTTGCGATCGAGACTTCCGGCCGCATGGGAGGAGTCGGCATATATTGCTTCGCCGGCGAGGATCCGGATGGCAGGATGCTTTTTGAGAGGACCTTCGAGCGGGGGCTTCTGCACGGAACCGAGGTTATGCCGGCGATACGTGACGGACTGGCGGAGGCCGGACTCTCCGGGAGCGACCTGTCCTTGATCGCCGTATCCGCCGGACCCGGCTCATGGACCGGTCTGCGGATAGGAGTCACCGCCGCAAAGACGCTGGCCTTGGCTTGGAAGGTGCCGCTCGCCGGCGTATCTTCGCTGGAGGCACTTGCCTCGGAGGCCGCCTCTATTCTGGCCAGGGCGAAGGCGTCGGCGCCGGCGGCGGCATCGTCCGTCGAGGCGTCCCGCGCGCCCGGTGCATCTGGCGCCTCGAGAGTATCGGCTGACCGGCTCGGCGCACTGGCGGCCGGCAAGATGGCCTCCGCGCCAAGGGACGCCGGTGAAAAGGGAACCGACCGGAAGGGAGATTGCGGTGCGGCGGTTCCCAAAGGCGGGGATGCGGCGCTATCGAACTCTCGGCCGGTCCTGATGCCGATCCGGGACGCCAAGCGCGACGAGGTCTACGCGGCCGCGTTTTATGCGGATACCAGCCCTATCGGACGCCTGTGGGACGATGCGGTGATTAAGATCAGCGAGCTTGCGGAAAATATGCCTGGGGGCGCTATGCTGCTGGGCGATGCATTTCGGCTCGGCCCGAAACTCGCCGAAGCCGGCCTTTTCGCCGGGAAAAACTGCAAAGTGCTAGAAAGCCCTTCCGATGCCTCGCCGCGGCAAACGGCGATGCTCGGATACCGCGCCCTGCGCGCCGGGGTGGCCGTATCGGCGGCGGAGAAGATACACGCCTTCGCCCCCCGGTACTTGAAACCGAGCCACCCGGAAATAAAACTCCGCGGGCGATCCTAGGCCGATCCCGGACGGGAGGGAAAGGCAGTACGGCGGGAGGACTTCGCGCGGCGGGAGAACGCCGCGCCGGCCGGCGCCGTCGCGATTCCGGCAACGGGGACAGCCATGGGCATCGAAGCGAACGAACGGGACGGACCGGGCGGGAGCCGCGGCGGGTTCGGCAATGACCGGGTCGGGCCGACCGGGGGAAACAAGCCGGCCGATAAAAACGGATCGGCCGGAGAGGGGGGGGCGTCCGGCGGCGATGGATCGCCGGCCGGGTGCGACGCCCCCGCGGGAAGCGGCGGCCACGGATCGCCCAATGGCGGCGGATCGGTCGGGGGCGGCGATAGCAAACCGGCTTTGGACGGAGCGGAAACGCCCGGCGGAAAGATATTCAAGGCCGGAGCGATCGTGCTGGCGGCGCATGTCCTGTGCAAGCTCCTCTCTCTGGTGCTCAACAGGATAATAGCGCAAACCTACGGCGCGGCGGACGTGGCAGATGCGTATGCGGTCGCGTTCTCCGGAGTCTTCATCCTGTTTTTCCTTATCGGCGAAGAGGCCATCGGACCGGCATTCCTGCCGCTCTTTATGGAGAGGAAGACGGCCGGCGACGAAAAGGGCGCGTGGCGGTTCGCCTCGATAGTCGCCAACTGGCAGATACTGATGCTGATGGCCGTCACCGTAGCGATGGCGGCGGCTCCGGACCTCATACTCGGTCTGACTACCGAACTGGGAAAATCCAAGCCCGAGGCGTTCCGGATGGCATCCAGCTTTCTCAGAACTATGGCGCCCGGTCTTGTCGCATTCAGCCTTGCCACGCTTACCTACATGCTGCTTAACGGCTACAAGCGGTTCTTCTGGGCCGCTTTTGGCGACGGATCCATGCGCATCGCCACCATACTCTTCATCCTTATCGCCGGGGGGCCGGCCATGCTCGGTCCGGACGCCATATCATTCGGCATACTGGCGGGATGCTTCGCCAAGCTGATCACGCACTTGGTGCCCATGCGCAGGGAGATCGCGAATTACCGCCTGACGCTGGATGTTCGCGACGGGACGTTCGGGAAATTCCTCCTGCTGGTCGCTCCGCTCCTTGGCGGGATAGTGTTCGCCAAGGTCAGGGACTATTTCAACCAGGTCTACGTGCTGTCGTGCGTAAGCGAGCAGGGCGTGATAGCGATCCATAGATGGGGGAAGGGCTTATTCGACACGATACATTACCTCGTGCCGTACGCCATTTCGATAGCCATGTTCCCGTTCCTGTGCGAGATAACCGGCCGC
Organism: uncultured bacterium; assembly: GCA_937991785.1. Lineage (GTDB taxonomy): Bacteria > Planctomycetota > SZUA-567 > H5-PLA8 > CALKMO01 > CALKMO01. The sequence continues at coordinate 3,941 of CALKMO010000023.1, forward strand.
GACGGCGAGGAGGCGATGGGGCGGGTTTTGGGACGGTCGTGCAGGCTGCTGCTGTGGATATTCGTGCCTGCGAGCGCCTGCCTTGCGGCCGTGTCGGAACCGCTCGCGCGCGGAATATACGAAGGCGGCAGGCTCGGCTCCGAAAAGGCCGCGCTGATCGGGATGGTCAATCTGTGCTACTGCATCGGGCTGCCGTTTTACGCGCTTGAGACGCTCGTTATGCGCGCGTTCTTTTCGACGCGGCGGATGGTGGCGCCGGTCGTAATAGGAGTATTCACCTCGTCGCTTTCCATGCTGGCCTCGTACTGGGCCGTCGTGGTCCGCGGAGCCGACGGGGCAGAGGCTCTCATGGCGATATCGCTCGCCTTCGCCCTCTCGCGCGTGCTGAAGACCCTGCTGCTGGTCTTCGTCCTGCGCCTCCGCCTGCCGATGCTGCCGGCCCGCGAGGCTATTCCGTTCCTGGCGAAGCTGGCGGCAGCCTCCGCCGCCACGCTGCTGGCGACGCTGGCCGCGAGGGCTGCTGTCGGGAGCCCGGCGGTCGGGACTTTCCTCGGATCGCTCCCCGGGCTGCTCGGCGCGATGGTCCGCCGCCCGGAGGCGCGATATCTCGGCGAGGTCGCCGCTTGCGCGGCCGCCGGCGGCGCGGCCTTCCTGGCGACCTCCTTTCTGCTGAAGATGGAGGAACTTTCCGATGCCGTCGCGTTCGTCCGCCGCGCGATCGCCCGCCGCCGGGGGAAGCGAGGGGGGATGACGTTATGAAGTCCGGATCGTGCGACGCGACGCTTATAAGGTGCATCGAGGCGGCCGAGAGAATGGCGCGGGGCGATTTTTCGGCAGAGATGCCGGCCCCGGCCGCGGAAGCGCCGGCCGGAGACTCGGGCGGCGATGCGGCCGCCAGGCTTGCCGTCGCGCTGGCGGCAATAGGGCGGATGGTCCGCGAGAAGATATCGCTGCTGGAAGATCTCGCGAAACTGACTGCGCAGGTGAACGCGGGCCGCACGTTGGACGAGGTGCTGGACAACGTATACGCCGGGTTCCGCCGGCACATACCGTACGATCGCATAGGCGTGGCGCTGCTGGAGGAAGGCGGGGAACGCCTCCGCTCGCGATGGGTAAGGAGCGAAGCGAAGGAGATCCTGCTGGGAACGGGATATGTGGGGAGGATGCGCGGCAGCAGCCTCCAGGCCATAATCGAAACCGGCAGACCTCGCATCATAAACGACCTGCAGACCTACCTGAGTGAACATCCTGATTCGCACGCCACCGGCTTGATCGCGAAGGAAGGGATGCGTTCGAGCCTGACCTGCCCGCTCGTTGCCATGGGCAAGCCTATAGGCTTCGTGTTCTTCACCAGTATGAAACCCGGCGCATACCGGTACGCGCACGTCGAGATATTCTCGCAGATAGCCGGCAGTCTGGCGACGATCGTGGAGAAAGCCGACGCTTACCAGAGGCTGGCGGAACTTAACGAGATAAAGACGAGATTCCTCGGCATCGCCGCGCACGACCTGCGCAGCCCCCTGGCCGTGGTCAAAAGCTTCCTGTCTATCCTCGATGCCGGTACCGTCGAGGGCGAACCGGCTAAACGGAAGGATTTGTACGGCCGAATGTCGCGGGCCTGCGACAGGATGCTGGCTCTGATCAACGACCTGCTGGACGTCAGCGCGATAGAGAGCGGTTCGCTGAAGCTGGAGCGGAAGCCAGCGGACATGGGCGCCGTACTGGCGGAGTCGCTGGAAACCAACCGCATCGTGGCGGCGGCGAAGAACATTCGCCTCGCCGCTGACATACCTTCGAGCCTGCCGCCCGTCGAGATAGACTCCGGACGCATATCCCAGGCGCTCGACAACCTCCTTGGCAACGCCTTCAAGTTCTCCAAGCCGGAGACGACCGTCATGTTGTCGGCCGAGGCGCTTGGCGACTCGATCCGCGTATCGGTAAGGGACCAGGGACCCGGCATCTCCGCCGAAGACCTGCCGAAATTGTTCCGGCCGTTCGGCAGGGCCGGAACCAGACCGACGGGGGGCGAGAAAAGCACCGGGCTCGGGCTGGCGATAGTAAAGAAAATAATCGAACTGCACGGTGGACAGGTCGGCGTAGAAAGCGAGGTTGGCAAGGGGTCCACGTTCTTCTTTACCATTCCCGCCGGCAGTGGTATCCCCTCGGAGGGCGGAGACGGCCCGCCCGGTCCAGCCGCGGGAGGCGGGGCCGGCGGATAGGTCGCTCCTTATCGGAGCTATCGCTTGCCGCGCGGATCGAAACCCAGGCAAGCGACGCCCCGAGAAGGAGCGGGGGGGAGGAGGAGGGCATCATGGAGATCACCGAAGGACTGTTCGACCGCATGGTTTTGCAGCGGAACAAGGCGTCGGAAAGCGAGGCCGCGTTCCGTGGAATTTGCGCGACGGAAGGGGATATTGTCGCAAGGGTCGAGAAGCGCGGCAGAGTTGTGGGCGGCTTCGCCTCGCGCAAGGTCGGCCGCGCCGGGCGCGGCAGGTTCGAAGGGCTTCTGAAGGGCGTGCCCGTCGGGGGACCTTACGACATAACGCTGCGGATATCCGGCGGCGACGGCGGAAGAAAGAAAAAACCGGCGGAATCTCTGACCGTCCGCAACGTGATGGTCGGCGACGTCTGGGTGCTTGGCGGCCAGTCGAACATGCAGGGTGTCGGAGTCCTGTCGAAGAGGCTTAAGCCCATATCCGAAGTGCGCGCATTCTACATGACGGACGAATGGGACTTGGCGGAAGATCCGCTGCATACGCTCTGGTGCGCGGTGGATCCGGTCCACGGCGGCGACCCGAAGGCGCCTAGGAAGCCGCCGCCGGGGCCGACGGGCGTCGGGCCCGGCGTGGCGTTCGGGCAGGAAATGTTCCGCCTGACCGGCGTCCCGCAGGGCCTGATTGCATGCGCGCACGGGGGAACCAGCATGTCCCAATGGGACCCGGCACTCAAGGAGCGCGGTGGCGGCAGCCTCTACGGGGCGATGCTGCGCAGGGTGCGCAAGAACGGCGGGAGCGTCGCCGGCGTGGTATGGTATCAGGGGTGCTCCGACGCATCTCCCGAAGCCGCCCCGTTGTACACGGACCGTATGGCGAAACTGATCCGCTCCATGCGCAAGGATTTCGGCGATCCCAACCTTCCAGTTGCGATGGTCCAGATCGGACGAGTCGTCTGGCGATCCGAATCGCAAGCGGTCTGGTGGAATTCCATACAGGATCAACAGCGCCGCCTAGCCGGGCGGATCCGAAGGCTGGCCGTAGTGCCCGCCGTGGACCTTCCGCTGGAGGACACCATCCATATAAGCGCGGAAGGGCAGCACGTCCTCGGTAAAAGGCTCGCCGGAGCCATGTCGGCTCTAATGGAAGGCATGGAGGAGAACGCCCATCCTATAGAGATAAAGGGCGTCCGCGTTGAGAAGGATCCGAATTCCGGGAAGGCTAATGTAACAGTAGAATTAGGCAACCTCGCAGGGCGCCTGCGATGCGAGGGCCGCCCGAGCGGATTCTCGCTGTCGAAGGGAAACAAACCCGCATCCATAATCTACAGGACGGATCTGGAGGGCAATAAGGCCGTCCTGCGCACGGTCCTGCCGCCGCACGACATTTGTTCCTACAAGGTTTGGTACGGCCAGGGGCACGATCCGTACTGCAACGTGACCGATGAGGCGGGCCGTCCCGTGCCTGCCTTCGGTCCGATATTTTTAGGGAGGCCGCGCGCGCTGAGCGACTATGTCAGGAAGCTGCGAACGAGCCCGATACTTCCGCCCCAAGACATGAAGACCCTGCAATATCCCGCTGACATGGATGCGTTGAGGCTGGCGACGCGCGAGTTCGCGGACGATTTCTGCGACCGTCATCTCGAGATCGGCCCGGCCGGCGCGTGCCTGGTGTACTTCGCCTGCCGGTTCAGATGCGCGGAATCCATGAGGCTGCGGATACATTTCGGTTACGACGGCCCCGTCAAGATGTGGGTTGACGGGAAAGAGGTCCTGTACGACCCGACCGGGACGAACCCCGCTCGTCCCGACGATGCGACCATACCGATGGACGCATCCGTCGGCGAACACGAGGCGCTGGTGGCGCTGGACTCCAATGGCGGACGCGCATGGGGCATATACCTGCGCTTCGAACGAACGGACATACCCGGCAAGTTGCTGGAACGGTGGCCGCCGGCGTATGCCATGCCGGAAATCCTCGGCTGAGACGCGCGACCCCGGCGCGGCGCGCCGGGAGAGATGCCGCCTGGAGCCTCCGCGGTTCAGCCGGACGCGCGGCAGATCGCTATCATTTCCTTCCGGCCGTCGAAAGGGGACTTGTCGTAGTCCGAGTACAGCTCCTCGATGCGGAACCCGCACGCTTCGAGAAGATGTTCGATCTCGTAGCGGAAAAAATACCGTATGGAGATCCGATGCCGATTGGAGCGCGTAGTCCCATCCGGCGAAACCCTTCGGTACTCGAACTCCACCACGTTTATCTGTTCCGCGCGCCTGATTTCCACGTACCTCCACAACCTTATGATTCTGTCTCCGGTGGCCGGATCTGTGAAATCGGCGTCTTCGAACGTTTCGCCGACGCGCTGAGATGCCAGTAGCTCGAAGCTCGGCGCCGAGACATCAAGGACGAATCGCCCCCATTCGGCCAAGTGGCTCCTGACGTTCCGCATACATGCCTTCTGCTCTTCGACGGTCAACAGATGCTGGAAGGACCGGAACGGCGCCGTTATCAGCGGGAATTTTTCCGCCAGGCGGAATCGGCGCATATCGCTGCGGACAATCCTAACCCGCCCGGCGACGTCGGGCGGTTCGGCGGCCAGCTTGAGCCTGAAGACGTTGAGCATGGCCGCGGAAACATCCAATCCGACTACCGGTACGCCGGCACGGGCGATCGGTATCGAAACGCGGCCTGTGCCGCAGCCGAGTTCCAGAACCGATCCGCCGAATTCGCGCGCAAGCGTCACGTAAAAGGGGAGGTCGCGCCTCGTCTTGTAAAGCGGGATATGGTCATATATGCCTGCGCAAGGGGCGTACTCGTCCGGAATTTCGGCTTGGGGTGCCGCAGCGTCGCCCCACACGGGAGGATCGTAGGATCCGTTAGTCATACCATCGCCCAGCCATATAGTCCGCCGCTGCGTCTGCCGGTTCGAAGGCAGCAATGCGGCGCGATCGGCCGGCGGCCGCCGCGGCTGAGAAGCTCAGGCCGGCCCCGAAGGAGGTCTCCCCTGCCTCGGGAAGTTCGAGATCTGGGATCTCCCTTCCCCCGCCGCTTCGCTTGCGGCCGGCAGCCGTTTCAGCGAACGACTATATTCACCAGCCTTCCGGGCACGATTACGGTCCTTATGATACTTTTCCCTTCCAGCCATGCCGCCACGGCCGTCTCCGCAGCCTTGCGCATATCTTCTTCAGCTGCGTCGGCCCGGACCGAGACCCTGCTGCGGACCTTGCCGTTCACCTGGATCGGTATCTCGATGGTGTCTTCCTTTATTTTTTCCGGGTCGTATTCGGGCCACTTCTCGTCGGCTATGCATCCGGCATGCCCCATTCTGCTCCAGAGTTCCTCCGCGATATGCGGCGCGAACGGCGACAACACCAGCAGAAATCTCTCGGCCTGGCTTCTGTTCATCGGTTCGTCCGAAGCCGAAGCGGCGTTAACGAACTTCATCATCTCCGATATGGCGGTATTGAACGCCATCTTTTCTATATCCTCGGTCACTTCCTTTATGCACATATTGGCCGCCTTTTCGATCGCCGGGCAGGCAGGGCCGTCGGCGAGCAGGTGCGGAAGTGCCTTTCCGGATCTCTCCTGAGCCTCGTCTCCCACGTACAACCGCCACACCCTGTGCAGAAACCGGTTGACGCCGACTATATCGCGCGGATTCCACGGCTTAGCGCAATCCAGCGGCCCCATGAACATCTCGTAGAGCCGAAGCGTGTCGGCCCCGTACTGGCGGACAACCTCGTCCGGGTTTACTACGTTCCGCAGAGATTTCGACATCTTTGCGACTATCTGGTTCAGCTCCTCGCCCGTGTTCTTCCTAACGAATTTGCCCCCGCGTTCCTCGACCTCATCGCTTGGAACCAGCGCGCCACGCCCGTCCTGGTAAGCAAAGGCCAGGATGAGGCCCTGATTGAACAGTCGCCGGAACGGTTCCTTAGTCGAGACAAGACCGGCATCATAAAGCACTTTATGCCAGAACCTCGCGTACAGCAGGTGCAGCACCGCGTGCTCCGCGCCGCCGACGTAAAGGTCCACCGGCATCCAGTACTTCTCCTTTTCGCGGGCCCACGGAGCCGATCCGTTGCGGGCGTCTATGTATCTCAAGTAATACCAGCACGAACCGGCCCACTGAGGCATCGTATTTGTTTCGCGCCGCATCTTCCTTCCGGTTTCCGGATCCCGGAATTCGACCCACCCCTTGGCGCGGGCCAGGGGCGGCTCGAGCCTGCCGGACGGCCGGAAATCGCTCATCTCCGGCAAGGTGACGGGCAACTTGTCCTCCCCTACCGGGATCGGATTGCCCCATTCGTCAAACAGGATGGGGAAAGGTTCGCCCCAGTACCGCTGCCTGGAGAATATCCAGTCGCGGAGCCTGTATGCGACGCGGGCTCGGCCCAGCCCGCGCGCTTCCAGCCATGCGGTTATGGCCTTTTTCGCTTCGGGGGTTTTCCGGCCATCGAATATGGGCGAGTTTACGGCGGTTCCGTCTCCGACGAAGCACCTGATCTCCCGCCCGCCGGACGCGAACCTGCGATCCTTCTCTTCGGCCGATGGGGTATAACCCTCCGGCGGCTTTACCACCTCGACTATCGGCAACCCGTATTTTACGGCGAAATCCCAGTCGCGGGTATCGTGGGCAGGCACGGCCATGATCGCACCGGTACCGTAAGAAATCAGCACATAATCCGCTATCCAAATAGGTATTTTCGCCCGAGGGTCTTTACTATCCTCGAAAGCCGGGTTGTACGCGTACGCGCCGGTGAATACTCCGGTTTTCTCCTTAGACATATCTGTCCGCGCCAAATCCGATTTGCGGCCGGAAGCCTCGACATAAGCCATAACCTCGGCCCGCCGCTCGTCGGAAACGATCTGCCGGACCAGCGGGTGTTCGGGGGCGAGCACCATGTAGGTAGCGCCGAACAAGGTGTCGGGACGGGTGGTGAAAACCCGGATATTTCCAAGGGCCGAATGCGGTTCGGCCAGCGGAAACTCGATATCCGCTCCTTCCGACCTGCCTATCCAATCTCGCTGCTGCTTC
>CALKMO010000024.1 GCA_937991785.1 uncultured bacterium
GGCCGGCTGGCCGGAGCTTATTTTCACCCCGTTCGACGAGCCCGCCAAGTGGGCCTCCCCGGAACCGAGAGCGGAGAAGAACAGAAAATTCGCCATCGGATGCGGGCCTTGGATCCGCGACCACTTCAAGGCCGCCTGCGCGCTGATACACGAGGCGGTGCCGGGGACCAAGGTCTACATCTCGATGCATAGGAACTTCTACCGCGAGGTCCACGGCACAAAGGGCAGGGTCGGCGAGATATTCATCCCTGACGTGGACATCGTCTGCACGAACGCGATAGACGAAGACCACGAGCTTGGCGATAAGGTCCGGCGCGCCGGAAAGGAATTCTGGCAATACGGCGGCGGCGCCAGCAGGCGGTACGGCTACGGCTTCTACTTCGCGGCCTGGGATTCGCGCGGCTCGCTTTGCTGGGCCTACAATTGGGGCAAGCGGTTCGACATAACCGAGGGCAGCAACTGGCTCTACGCCTGGTACTCGCCCTTCGGCACCATCCAGACGCCCATCTACCACGAACTCCGCGAAGGGTGGGACGACAGGCGCTACCTGGAGACCGCCAAGGCCGCGGCGAAGGCCGCCGGCGCCGATATATCCCCGCTGATAAAACAGATACGCGAGGAAACGCTGGCCGACCGCGGTCAGGGCGGCCGCGACCTCGTCAACGATTTCTGGGAGGAAGGCCGCACGGCATCTAAGATGGACGCCTGGCGCGGAATGCTGGCGAAGAAGATCATGGAACTGGCGAAGCGTTGAGCCGGAACGCATAAGACCCGCTGCTGCAAGCGTAAGCGGCGGAAAAGACATGCGAACCTGGCCTGGGCGTGCGGATAACCACGCGCCTTCGGGATTCCTGGTCGGCCGAATCTGGAAACTGGTTCGGCGAGATCGCCGTCCGCGGCTACTACCACGCGCCTTTTATAGTCCGCCCCTCAGCGCTGGACTTGTACATCGCCTCGATTATCTCGACACAGGCCAGCCCGGCCTCCGGCGAGCACCCCCATAGCGGTTCCGCGCCGGCGCGGACATATTCCACGAATGCCGCTAGCTCGTGCACGTATCCGAGGTTATAGAATTCGTCCACCGCCGGTTTCGTCCATCCGATGGTGTTGTCGGCCTTTTCTATGGCGTATTTGTAGCCAGGTCGGGAGTATACCGTTATGGGCGAGCCGAAGGTCATGTCCACGGAGATATTCCCTTCCGATCCGTATATCTCGATCCTGTCCTGCATCCCGCCCACGGTGATGTAGTTGCCCTCCACAAAGGCGTGGACCCCGTCCTGGAATTTCATGACCCCTATCGCAAAGTCTTCGCCGGAGTTTTGCTTATGGACATAATTGTCTTCGCCGCCGCCGTTGACCTTCCCGATCACCTCGACGACCTTGTTGTTCCCTCTCTTGGAGAGCAGGTGCAGGGCCCAGCCGATGGGATGTATGGCCAAGTGTATAAGGCTGCCTCCGCCGCAAGTCTTTTTGTCGCGCGCGAAGGGGCTGTGCGTTCCGTTGTGGACCTCCTTCGCTTTCACGTAGAGTATTTTCCCTATCGCGCCCTCCTCGATGATTTCGATAGTCCGCCGCAAGGCAGGGGCGTAGACCCAGTCCTCTGCGTACATAAGCTTGACGCCGGCCTTGCGGCAAGCATCCACGGCTTTCCTGGCATCGGCAGCCGACGTGGCCAGCGGCTTTTCGCATACGACATGTTTCCCCGCCTTAGCGCACTCCGCGATGATCTCAGCGTGTAGAAAGTTCGGGGCGCATATCGAAACCAAGTCTATATCGTCTCGTTTCAACATATCCCTATAATCAGTATAGGTGTTTGGGACCTTCCATTTTTCGACATAAGACTTCAGCGCGTCAGGATTAATGTCAGCCACCGCCACAACCTTGGTCTTGTCGTTACGCCTGTAGGAATCCGTGTGGAAATCGGCTGCGAACTTGGCGCCGACTATGCCGATCCCGATCCTGCGGCCCGCCTCCGCCCCGCCCGCGCCTTCCTTCTTCGATTCCGCCATTTCTCCGCATCCCTCCTATTCGATTTTCCCCCGATCCGAGTCTGGTATCTACGGCATCAAGCGCCGCCGCCGATCCGTCCAAATCTCCAGCCGGCCCAACGGCCCCCGGCGACCTTATTGTGTGCATCTCCCGCCGCATCCCCGGCGCCGAACCCGTCTCGCCGCCGCGCTACCTGACCAACATGGCCAGCAGGGCCTTCTTCGCGTAGATGGCGTTCAGCGCCTCGTACGGTATCACAGACTTCTTCCCGTCCATCACCGAGTCGGTGGCGCAAACGCCCCTGTGCGCAGGCCCCGAGTGGCTGTAAAGGACGTCTGGCTTCGCGCATGCCAGGACATCGTCCGTCACCGTCCACTTCGGCACCTTGACCGCCTTTTCCTCCGGCGACTGCTCGCCGGCGAGCATGCTCCGGATAAGCGTGCTTGCCTGAATGAAGTCCGCACCCTCGACGGCCTTCTTTAGGTCAGTGACGATTTCCAACCGCGTACCAGCCTTCTCAGCCACCGCCTTGCCCTCAACCATTATGTTCTTATCCACTGTGGCGGCGTAAGATTCGGGTATGGCCAGGACCAGGTTGATGCCCAGCTTGGGGCAACATCGGACCAGAGAATGCAATATGCCGCGCGCCATTCCGGTGTAGACCAGGTTTATCCCTTCAAGCCTTCCCTTGAACTGCTTTATGGTCATAAGCTCGCCTATCACATGCGTCACGTGATCTTTCGGAGTACAGGCATTGATTACCGGCTTTTTCATGTTCGCGGCGAATGCGTCCATCTCCTCCTGCTTCCAAAGGCGCGCCGACAGCACATCGAGGCTCTGGTCCATCGCGTGGGCGGTGTCAGCGATGCTCTCGCCGCGCCCCATCTGCGTTTCCTCGATACGCATGTATATATTGGATCCGCCGAGCTGGGCCATGGCTGCCTCGAAGCCCAGCCTGGTGCGGGTGGAAGGATAGACGAAAAGCAGCCCTTGGACTCTGCCCTGAAGCAGCGAGCTGTACGTCGGGTCGTACCTGTTGTCGCGGAACCATTCCGCAAGGCCTATAGCCTCTTCGAGATCTTCCCGCGAAAGAACTCCTATGTGCGGCAAGGTTCTGCCGCGCAACCTGTCGCTTATCTTCGGGACGCGCGTCTTCCGCATCGCCTTTCCTCCGGTTCCAGCCCCGCCGCCTCTTTCCTCCTTCGCCGCATTCTTAGCCGCCATAGGTCCATGCTCCTCCGCCCGAACGATCATCCCCTCAGGGGATAAACACCGCCCTCCGGACTGCAGCCTGTTGCCGTAATCGTTAGCTTCAACGGTCGGTGCGAATGATATCTTCCCAGGTGGCGAGCGCAAGGCAAGGTATCCCGCGCCGAGCTGGTTGCGCTGTCGCGGAAGACAGGGAGATTTCCGCCGAGTAGCGGACATACCGCTTAGCTGCAGCGCCCAGCTCCGGAAACCAAGAAGATTTCCTATGCCGCATTCCTTCGATTCGCAAGGCGCTCGCATTCCGCAGCATCCGCTTGTTCTCCGTCATCGCGGACGAATGCCCGTCGCGGCAACTGTTAACGCTCACGGGAGGGATGCGGAGCGGATACTGCGGCGCAACATCAACTAATAGGAAAAAAGCGGTTTGGGGCGGCACGAACGTAGCCTTTTTTGAGGAGTCCCCCAATTCTTCCTGAGGCGACAAATTGAGTATCGGCGATTTTCGCGGCGCAACATATTGCTAAGGAAAGGGTTGAGATCTTTCTTGGGACGCGGATTTTTACCGGTTTTGCCCGGGCATCGCTGAATTTCCGGCGTTTTTACAGCAAGTTGCGGGGCAACCGTCCCGGTTGCCGGTTCGAGTTTTTGGGGTATCGCATGACATTTTCCCCGCAGCGGGCGCTGCCGTAGGCTGCGGCCACAGAGCATGCAGGAGTTGGGATGCTCCGTCCATACAACTTCCCGCCCAGACAGCGATTGGCGTCTCCGTTCACGACGCTTTCGATTCGTCTCCAATCAAGTTCACGCCGCGGCCGGCTCCGCATCATTCCATTAAACGGCCAAGCTTCTTGCTCCCTTCGGCAAGGTCCATATAATTCTGGTGTGCGCTGCGGGACGAGCCCCCTCGGCGCTTTCGCGGAATGCGGCGGTCCGGCATCGAGGGTGCGGGAATCCGCCGTATTAGGGAGGCAGCCGCCATCGCAGATTCGGAAGTAGATATATACTTGTCCGAGATCAGCAAGTTTCCCCTGCTCAAACCCGAGGAGGAGCGGGAACTGGCCGCCCGCATCGCCAAGGGTGACGCCGAGGCGCGCGACCGCATGATACGCAGCAACCTCCGCTTGGTGGTCGCGGTGGCGAAGAACTATGTAGACCGCGGGATGAGCTTCCTCGACCTGATAGAGGAGGGCAACATCGGGCTGCTCAAGGCGGTCCAGCGGTTCTCGCCGGATCAAGGATGCAAATTTTCGACATACGCCTCGTGGTGGATCAAGCAGACGATCCGGCGGGCGCTGATAAACAAGGTCAAGTCCGTGCGCATACCTGCGTACATGGCGGAGATAGTGTCCAAGTGGAAGAAGGCGCAATCGAGGCTGGCGCAGAGGCTCGGTCGCGAGCCTACGTACGGGGAGATCGCACGGGAACTGAACCTGCCGCCGCATCGGCTGGCCGCAGTCAAGAAGGCCATAAGCGCGTCGGCTTCGGCGGGACGCGGGACGGACTCGGATTCCGAGACGGAGTTTCCCGATATCGTGGCTGGGCTTCCAGCGGAAGAAGCGTCGGAGGGGATACTGGCCGAGTACGACAAGGAGGCGCTCTCCAAAGCGATGGATCTCGCCCTTACAGACCGCGAGCGCAGGATAATAGAGATGAGGTTCGGGTTGGAGGACCGCGACCAGATGACG
>CALKMO010000025.1 GCA_937991785.1 uncultured bacterium
AGACATCCACCACAGTTCAAAGCCGGGCATTACATTCCGTTACCTGGACGGCAGGCAGCGGTACTGCCTGCCGGACGGGAAGGTCGAAGAGAGCAGGTGGCGCGGGGACTGTGAACCGTCGCCGGACTTCTACCAGATACCGTACCGGTGCCTGGTTCCGAAGGGGGCGCGGAATGTATTGGTTGCAGGACGACTCATCGCCGCCGACCGCGGCGCGTATGGAGCCATCCGCGTAATGGTGAACTGCAACCAGACGGGGGAGGCGGCCGGCACGGCCGCGTGCCTGGCGCTGAAGGCCGGGGTATCCGCAGCCGAGGTTGACGCGGCGAAATTGCGCGAAGAACTGGACCGCAACGGCGCGGCCGTCCTGTGACTTCCTCGCAGTGCCGGCAGGCGCCCGGCAAATCGGCCGGCAGGCGGATCCAGGCTGGAGACGGCTATCCCGGCTGCGGATAGGGCGGGATCCTTATTTGCCGGAGCCGATCCGACCGCATCGAAAGGCACGGAATGAATACGATTGGATGCATGTCTGTCCGGCAAGGCCGAATGCCCCAGGCGGGCAATGAAACGGCAGAGGGGAAGTAAAATATATCGCTATACTTTAAGATAAATGACGATATAAGGTGTATTCACAATATTAGGGAGGATTCCCTGCCGTAGCGGGATGATTCCCCGTAAGCGTTGTGCTGGCGTGTCGCCGCGCATCGTGGCAAGGGAAACGCGGAGGGGAGGAGAATGGGCATGAGATTTCCTGTCGGCTCGCGAGCTTGCCTGTCAGTGTTTTCCGTTCCTGCTTTCGCTGCCGCTGTCGTCGTTGGGGCTGAAAACGCAGCGCCGGATGGCGGATGGAGCAGATTGGCCGAAGGCGGAATAGGGGACAGGACGGGTTCGGTCCTCCTGTGGGCTCCGAACCTGAAGCGGCTTCTGCTGATCGGGCCTGCCAAGAATGCGCCCTTCGTTCAAGCGTTCGACCCGGAGGGGAAGACTTGGAGCGAATTCTCCTCCGCCGCGCCGCAGTCGAAGGCGTTCAATCCCTACTACCAGGCGGCATACGATCCGGGCACGAAAACGGTCTACTGCCTGTCCGGCGGCAACGTGCTGTGGGCGTTCGATGCCGACGGCAAGAGCTGGAAACAGCAGCCGCCCGAGCCGCTGCTGGATGGGCTGAGCTGGCACGCCATGGCGTGCGATCCGGAGCGCAGAAAACTGGCAGTGATCGGCTCCGATAAGAAACTGGAGAACCTGGGATGGATAAGGACGCTGGTCTACGACATCCCTTCGGGCAAATGGAGCATCCTGCGATCTGCCGACGAGAAGACAGAGGCGGAACGCAGGAATCTGACCGCTCTTAAGGAATCGCTTATAACCCTCGGCGGGCATATCCGGCTGGCCTGGTACCGCGATCCGAAGGGCGAGGGAACGGATGAGGAGCGTAAGGCCCTGGCCGCCATGTGCGACGGCGTCGGAAAGATGCCCGGCGCGGCGGAGTTCGGCGCCGAATTGAGGCCCGTAGCCGACCTTTTGGGAACGAAGAAACTGCTGGAGGCGCTTAAGGCGGCTCGCGCGCTCCAGCGAAAGGTCGAGGAGACCGTCGAGGCGCGCTATCCCGTACCGTGCTCGCGCAGAAATTCGCCCCTCGCCTTCGATCCGGGAAACAAGGTCTTCGTCCTGTTCGGCGGCGATCACGAAGACTACCTGATGAACGACACGTGGATACTGGATCTGGAAACGGGGAAATGGAAACGCATGAAACCCGAAATCGCCCCGTCTCCGCGCGCCGGCCACGCCCTGATCGGGCTGCCCGGAAGCGGCGGCGTAATTCTGTACGAAGGGTACGTGCAGAGGAGCGACGACGGCTATGGAGCGACACCGTACGCTCCTATCGAACCGCTGCAGATGTGGCGTTACAACCCGAGGGCGGACAGGTGGGAACTGCTGGGGCAATGGGCATCCCCTAAGGATAAGGGTGAGTCGAGGAATCCGCCGCCGGTCGGCAACTTCTACGGGTACGCATCGGAGTACTTTTCGCCGCCGGCCATGGCCGCGGACGACGGGGATCGCATCTTCTTCGCAGCCTGCCCGGGCAGGGCGTGGTACTTGCGATGGAAGGACTTCCCGGCGGCGATGTGGACGATCCTGCCGGGCAGCGCGGGAGGCGGCAGCGGCGGCCCGGCGGCGCCGGGCGCCGGAGGAACGGGCACGGGCGGCGCGGCCGGCGCGGCCGGAGGGGATGGCGGAACCGGGAAGGATGCGCGACAAAAGCTCGGGTCGCCTCCGAACTCGCGCCTCTACAGGACCGGCCCGTTCGTGGCGTCGTTCTGCGAGGTTGACGCGCCGCCCAAGGATATGGGGCTCGACAAGCTCCCCGAGAACCGCTGGGTCAAGCTGCCGGACGCTCCGCGCAACCCCTGCCGCGGCTGCCGCCAGCGCGACTGGGGAACGGCCATCTGGGATTCCGACCGCGACCAGATGCTCCTATGGGGCGGCGGTCATTGCGTGCGGTCGGCTTCCTCCGTCGCGCACTGGTCGCCGGCTTCCGGGAGGATCGTAGAGGGGTTCGACGCAGACGAACCGTACGGGGCCAACGGCGGCGGCGGTTTCGACTCCTCGATCCTGAACAGGCCTTGGGTGAGCGTCCACAACTACAACCACTATGCCTACGACCCGAAATGCAAGCTGATGGTCTCCGGCCGCGGGTACCTGTACGATCCTTCCCGTATGGACTGGATCAGAATGGAACCGATCCCGCTGCCGTTCGAATTCAGGTGGGGAAGCACGGTCGTGGAGACCTCGCCGCACGGAGCCGTGGCGTGGGCGAAGCGCAGGAACTCCGACGCGGCCGGCCTGTGGCTGTTCGATCGCGAGAAGGGCTGGAGCGATCTCGAGCCGAAGGGCAAGCTCTTCATCCCATGGTGCGATTCGCACGGAATAGTCTACGATTCGAAGCGCGACCGCCTCGTATTCAGCAGCGTCGGCGGCGGGCACGCGAAGAAAAGCGACGGGACGTTCCTGGCGTTCGACTTCAAGACGAAGACCGTAGAGACGCTTTCGCCCGAAAACGCGGAGCTGAACAAGACCGGCTGCGCCAGGGAGCTGGCCTATGTCGAACACGCGGACTGGATACTTATAGGCGACCTGCTGAAGACGGGGGACGAGAAGACCGGCAAGGCCTACACGCGGGTGTACGACTGCGGACGGAACAGGATGTTCCTGCTCGATGCCGGCCCTGTCGCCGCCGGATACTCTGCCGGCTGGGCCTACGACGCCGGGCGGAAGCTGGTCTATTCGTTCTCGTACCGCGGAGATACTTGGGCCTTGAAGATCGTTCCGGAAAAGGCCGACTTGAAGGACAAGCCCGATTGACCTGCGGAACGGTATTCGACCCCGGCTTGGGATGCTCCGATGTCGAATCGGAATAATAATAAGTAGAGGGACGGGCAAATGAAGCGCGTCGGCCGTGGATGGTTTAAGGGGCCGTCCTCATAAGGGAACGGCTTCAGCCAAAGGAGCGGGCGGGAGCCGGAGTCGGGAGCGGGACCGCTGCCCCGCGGAATTTATGGGAGGGCGCGAAATGGCAGGATGCATGAGGATATCGAAGGCAGTGCTCGCGGCGGTTGTGTTCGCGGCATCTGCAGGCGGGCTCGCCGCGCACGGGCAAG
>CALKMO010000026.1 GCA_937991785.1 uncultured bacterium
ACCGCTTTCTTTACCTAAGGCCGTTTTTTAGGGAAGCGAATCTCGGACCGTTCGGCTTGCCGAAGCTGATGCTGGCGGGTTACGCCGCCGATGCGCCGACCGCAGCCGCGCTCGAGGCTGAAGGCTACGTCGTTTTCGATATGACCCGCAAGTGCGTAACCGAGAATCTGCCGGCCGAAAACTCCTACGTGGCATGGCTTATGGAAATGGCTGCAGCTGGAGACAAGTGTTTGCCGAGAGTGCTCAGGTTTCTAGAAGCCAAAGATCCGCTTGCCGAGACGGCCTACTTCACGCTAAACCACTTGGGCCAGGCTGTCCGCCGTCTCGCTCCGATCCTTGACGAAAACGGCACTCCGATGCTCGCGAAGGATCCAGGGGCGGTGGCCGATGCGCTGGTTCCGCTATGCCGCGCGGGGATGGTCGAGACGGCAAGGGAAATGGTGGACGCCCTCGTCGCTATGGCTGAAAAATCCATTTCGGTTCCGCGCCACGCCGTAGGTATCCTACGCACGGCCCGTAGGGCGCTGGAAGAATACGGGCCGGAGACGGAAAGGTTACTGCTGCCGATCCGCGAGACGTTGGGGCCATCCGGTCAGAGGGACGACATCACCCGCCTGGCACTGCCGGCGGTCACGCGCAGGGAACGGACGCGGCGGGAAGGCGGTGGAGGTCCAGCCGGGGTTCCGGGATAGCCGCGCGGCATGCCGGTCGGCCGCTGTGCCTCGGGCGGCTCCGGACCGATTCCCGCCGGAGGCGGAATGGAAAGTCTGGAGCAACGTCCGTCGCTGCGGCCGGCCGTTCCGCCGCGCGGATCGGATTGAGGAGACGTCACATGTCGCAGGATCGCGGTATCCATGCCGACGGCGCCACGCCGGACGGACAGGAAATGAGCGGAAACCAGGGCAAAGACATAAAGGGCATCATAAAGGGCCTAGGGACCGAGGTGGAAGCGGAAAAGCTCTTGGAGGCTCGCAGAGGCAGAAAAGTACAAGTCATCAAGAAACAACAGCTTGTGGACTTGGTAATGAATCTCCTCGCCGAACACGGAGCCAAGAGCCAGCAAGAACTTCTTGCGCAGATCGCTCAGCTCCAGATCGCGCTGGACCAGAAAAATCGGGAAATGGAGCAGTTTCGGTCGGGATCCGAACGTTCCGAAGCCGAGGCTGCCCAGGCACGGGAGGAAGCGGCTTCGGCTGCAGCGGAGATCGAAAGGCTGAAGAACGAACTGGACTCCGCGCGCAGCTGCGGTACGAAGCTCAAGGAAGAGCTCGATGCGTCGCGTGGGGAGAACGCGAAGTTGAGGGAGGCGTTGGAGGTTGCCGCGGCGGAGATATCCAGGCAGAAGGCGGAGTTGACATCGGCCGCCGAGGCGCTGGAGGGGACGCGGAGCGAGGCGGCGGCTGCGAAGGAAGATGCGAAACGGCTGTCCGGCGAGTTGGAGGCGGCGCGCGGGGAAGCCGGACGGTTGGGGGAAGAACTGGAGAAGGCGCGCAGCGAGATTTCTCGGTTGGCGAAGGAACAGGAGGCGGCCGGGGGCGAGATCGCCCGGTTGGGAAGCGAGCTTGACGGCGCGCGCGCGGAGGCGGCGAGGCTGGGGAAGGAGCTGGAGGCCGTAGCGAGCGACAGGACGAGACTTTCCGGGGAGCTGGAGGCCGCTAGAGGCGAAGTCGCTCGGCTCGGGAGCGAGCTGGAATCATCGAAGAAAGAAGCGGTCCGTTTTGGGGAGGAATTGAAGTCTGCGAGGGCTGAAGGCGAGCGGTTGAAGGGCGAGTTGGAGTCGGCGAGGGCGGAAGCTGGCAGGCTAGGCGGAGAGCTTGACGCTGCGCGCGACGAGATCGGGAAATTGAGGGAAGCTCTGGAAACTGCGCGTTCTGAAAATGTGCGGATGAGGGAAGCGGTCGAGTGTGCGCACAAGAGCATCGAACTTCTCGGGGGCGAACTTGAAACTTCCCGCGCGGAGAATGCAAAGCTCAAAACGGCGTTGGAATCGCATGAGAAGGAAATAGGGCGTTTAAGGGCAGAATCGGCCGTTGCGGCATCCGAAATACAAAAGCTACAAACTGTCGTTGCGAACGAGAGGAAATGCTTGGCGGATTTACAGCAGAAGGTCTTGATGTTGGAGTCGGAGGGAAGAGCGAAGGTTGAGGAATTGGCTTTGGCCAGAGGGCGTGCCGAACGGCTCGAGGCGGAAAACGCCAGGCTGAGGCAGGAATGCAACGTCACCATAACGAGGCAGATGGAGGCGGATGCCAAATACAAGGCCGAGATAGAACAGCTGCGGAAGCACGTTGATGTACTCAGGGCCAGAGTTGAGGAGTTGGAGCTGGATAATGACTGCTTCGAGCTGGTGGCGCTGCCGGATGCTGCGTCCCTAGATCGAGCCGTGGCGGATGCGGGCGAGGCGGCCGCTAAAGCGAAGGCGCGGTCCGCTCTGGCGGTGGCCAAGGCAGCGGAAGATGCGGCTGAGGCGGTGCGGGCGAGCCGCGAGATTTTCGTACGGTTGGCCGAACAGATGAAGGCCGGCAAAGGGTCAGTAAAGATCGTAGTCGAAGCTGCGCGAGCGGTCAACGATCTGGAGACGGCGCTTGCCGTAATAGAGCTGGCGAAGAAAATGGGATGATGGGGGCTTTGCGGATGTTTTGAGTCGACCCCTGGAGCGGTTGCGCTCCGTTGCCGGCGAACGTACGGCGGGGGTGCTGAGAACCGAATTAAGAAAGCGAGGATCTGGCCATGTCTGAGAACCTCGAAACTGGGATGCAGCGGAATACGGAAGATCCGGCAGGGAGAGGGGATCAGGAACAAACCGCGGGAAGAGAATCCAACCCTGGAGGTTTCGAGGATGAGATCAACAAGATAGTCGCGACGCGCTCCGGCCAGGAACTCGCGGGGAAAGCGCAAGTACAGGTCGTAAAAAAGAAGGCGCTTATCGAGCTCATATTGAAGCTCTTGAACGAACATGGCGCCAAGAGCAACCAGGAACTGTTGGCGCAGATAGCGCAATACCAGCTCCAGTACGCCCAGAAGAGCCAAGAATACGAGCAACTCAGAACGGAATTGCAGAAGGCTCTGTCCGAGATCGAACGGCTCAGACGGGAGCTGGAGGCGGCGCAGGCAGCCGTAGCCGCCGCCCAGGCGCAGCTCGCGGCCGTCCCCCAAAGGGTAGCGGACATGGAAAAGGAGCTCAAACAGAAGACGGACGAGCTGGAGCTGCTGCGCGAAAAGCTCGTACGGCTGGAGGGTGAGAACGCGAAGCTCGCGCAGGAGATCGTGAACATTCAGCGGTTCAAGGGCGAGGAAGCCACGCTGCAGGCGGAACTGGAGCGGCTGCGCAAGCATGTGCAGATACTCCAGGCCCGCGTTAGCGACCTCGAGCTGGGGCTGGATTTCTTCGAACTGTGCAGACCGCTCGACGAGGCGAAGATAGACGCCGCGGTGAAGCTTGCGATGGAAGCTTCCGCTTCGGCAAAAAGGAACGCTAAAGAGGATACGTCCGATGGACGAAGGGCGGCGGCGATTGCAAAGACGATGGAAGATGCCGCCGTAGCCGCCAAGGCGCACCGCGAGACGTTCAAGGGATTGATAGGTATCATGAACGAGGGGAAAGGTTCGATCGGCGTCGTCGTTGATGCCGTCAAGGCCCGCGAAGGAGTAGACCGCGCTCTTGCGACCATAGATCTGGCCAACCTAGCCCTAGGATAATCGCCGGCCGAGCAGCCGCCAGATTCGCTCGGCGCCCCCGTAGCGGCATAGGCGGCCCGGCTGGCAAGTCCAGGCGCGGCGCGAGCGTGGATTCCGGTGTGGTGCGGGGGATGCGACGGGTCAGAGCGGCATATGAATGAGTTTGATGCCCTTTATGTGAAAATCGCCTTGGACAAGGGCTACTTGGCGCATGCGGATCTCGGCAGGCTTCGCGATGCCCTTTCCTCTGCGCCAAGTGGCGCTCCCGTCAGCCAAATACTAGTAAACCTGGGAATCCTAGACTGGCTACGCACGACGGAACTTTTGAACTTGGCGATGGATGCGCTCCGACGCGGAGAAAGGGCGTCCATCGATATCCTGGCCGGACAGTCCGGTGGCACGGGCGGCGAATCATCGGTCGCTCTGCGCGGTACTTCTCTTCCCAAGGCATCGGAACCTCCCCCTACAATCATGGTGCGCCGTCCCGCCGCCCTTCCGGGGGGTCCTCCGGCGGCTCAGCCCCTTCCTCCCATTGCGCCCGCGCCGATAGCCGACGGCCTGA
>CALKMO010000027.1 GCA_937991785.1 uncultured bacterium
CTTCTGCGCCTCGGCCCTTAAGATACCGGCCTTCACGATAGAGACGCCGTACGGCTCGGTCGGCGAGGCGCCTTTGACGCGGGAACGCTACCGGGAGATCGGCGCCAGGATGGCCGATGTCGTTCTCGCGCGGGCCTCGGAGGCGAGGCCGGCGTAGCTTCCCGGGATCGGCCGCGCGGCGGCGGACCAGGGATCGGTTTTTTATCCGGGCGCCGCGCGTTCCGTTCCGCTTTTACGGGAGGGGGCTGGCGCAACAGGATCCAGGGCTCCGCACGGCGGGAGATGCGGAACGTGGATCGTCTGCGCCGGAAGCCCCTAGGATCTGGGCGCGAAGCTCTCAGCGGAACGGCCGGAGCGTTTGCCGCGGGAGCGGCCTGGGAAACGTCTGCGATGGGCGTTGCGGGATGCTGATTTTTTCGTTCGATTATCCGCCCCTTGACGGCGGCATAGCGCGGTTGTGCTCTGAGCTGGCCCTGGGGTTTTCGCGCCGCGGGGTCCGAGTGGAGGCGCTGTCGCGGCTGCCCGCTTCCCCGGAGCTTGACGCCGCCATCCCAACCGTCAGGGTAACGCGCGCCCGGCCGCTCATGGAAGCGGCGGCCTTCGGGCGGCTGCTGTCGCGCCGCGGCGGCGGGCCTGTGGTATGCGGACTTTGGTATCCCGAGGGGTTTCTGGCGACGATTGCCGGCGTCCGGCCGCGCGTGGTGCTCGCCCACGGTTCGGAGCTGATGCCCGCACGGGCCGCTTGGCGGCGAGGCTTGTGGCGGCGGATGATGCGCCGGACGCTCCTGGGGGCCGATCTGGTAGCGGCAAACAGCGCATACACGAAAGGGCTGGTCGAATCCTCGGCGCCGGGCTGCCGCGCCATCGCGATACCGCTCGCCGTTGACCACGCACGCTTTTCGCCGCCGGCCGTGGGCGGAGTCCGCGCCGCGATCAGGGCCAGGCTGGGACTCGATTCCTCAAAGCGGGTAGTGCTTACGGTCTCCAGGCTCAAGCGCTACAAGGGCCACGAAACTATCTTCCGCGCGCTGGCATCGCTGGACGGGACCGTACGCCGCAACTTCGTCCACTTGGTGGCCGGCAGGGGTTCGGATCGCGATGCGCTCGAGGCGTCCGCGCGGGATCTCGGCGTCGCCGGCCTCGTGCGGTGGCTCGGCTACGTTCCGGAGAGCGGACTGCCGGATCTGTACCGCGCCGCGGATATCTTCGTCCTGTGCTCGCGGGAGGATCCGGAGCAGCAGGAGGTCGAGGGGTTCGGATTGGTGTTCCTCGAGGCTCAGGCATGCGGGACTCCGGTCGTCGGCGCGCGTACAGGCGGCATACCGGACGCGGTGCGCGAAGGGGAGGGCGGATTCCTGATCGGGCAGGACGACCACGCGGCGCTGGCAGGGATACTGGCGCGCCTGGCGGAACGGCCGGAGGAATTCGAGGCGCAGGGAAGGGCGGCGCGGGCGCGGGTCGAGCGCGAATGCACGTGGGAAAGGTACGTCGAGCGGTTTACCCGCGAGCTTGAAGCGGCGGGGGTGAAACTTGGCTGAAACGGGCGTAACCGTGGCGGTTCCGACCCTCAACCGCGGCGGATTCCTCGCGAATTGCCTCCGCGACCTCCTCGCCCAGGACCACAGGCCGCTGGAGATACTCGTCGTTGACCAGTCGGCCGAGACCCCGCCGGAAGTCGCTCGCATCGCGGCGGAGCGCGCCGATATCGTTTCCTACCGCAAAGTCGGCTTTCGCGGGCTTCCCGAGGCGCGAAACTACGCCTGGCGGAAGGCGCGCTACGAGGCGATAGTCTACGTGGACGACGACGTTCGTTGCGGGCCGCGGCTTGCCGCCGAACACCTGCGCGCGCTCTCGATCCCTGGAGTCGGCGTTGTGGCCGGCGGCATTGACGAGGCGAACAAACCGCTCGATGCGGGGCCTCCAACCGGGTATTTCAATCGCTGGACCGCTTCTCCCATGGGCGGGTTCGCCGCATCCGGAGAGAAATACGCGGATCACGCTCGGGGCGCGAACTTTTCCGCCTGGCGGCACGTCATCGAGAAGGCCGGCGGGTTCGACGAAGCGCTGAATGTGGGGGCGGCGCTTTACGAAGAGCTGGAATTCTGCCTGAGAGTCTCCAAGGCCGGCTGGAAGATATACTTCAACGGCGCGGCGCGGATCACGCACCTGGCGGCGCCGTCTGGAGGGTGTCGAGTGGAGGACGTGCCGAGATACGTGAGGGCCCTGGCGCATAACCGGGGCGTGCTTATCCGCAGGCACATAAGCTTCTTCCGATGGCCGGTGGCGCTATGCCGGCTGGCGCTGCTCGGGGCTTCCTACGCTGCTCATTATCGCCGGCCGGCCGCCCTCCCGGCATGCGCCTCGGGGGCTGTAGCGGGCCTAGTCGCCGGAGGCCGTCCGCCGAAGTGCACGACCGGCGCTTGATCGGCGAGGTCACGGCCTTATGCCGAGCTTGGCCGGCGACACGATCTTTCCCGCCGCTGCGCTTGCTGCGGCCACAGCCGGGCTGCAGAGATAAACCTTCGAGTCCCTGTGTCCCATCCGCCCGGGGAAGTTGCGGTTTGATGTCGCCAGGCACACCTCGCCCGCTGCGAGCACGCCGTAGTGGCCTCCAAGGCAAGGGCCGCAGTGCGAATCGCCGATGTCGGCTCCGGCCTCCTTCAGGATTTCGATGTAGCCGGCCCGGAGCGCATCCAGGAAGATCGTAGGCGTGGCCGGGATGACCACGAACCGGACGCCCTTGGCCACTCGGCGCCCCTTCAGTATCGAAGCGGCGATCCTCATATCGCTCAGGCGCCCGTTCGTGCAGCTCCCGAGGAAAACCTGGTCTATCCGCACATCGCCCACCTCATCCACGGACGCCACGTTGTCCGGCGAATGCGGCATGGCCACCAGAGGCGAAAGCCCCGATATGTCCAGCTCGAATACGTTCTCATCGCGGTAATTAGCGTCCGGATCGGATGCGTAAAACACGTACGGCCTTCTGCATCGTCCTCGGCAATATTCCTCCGTTACGGCGTCCGGTGCGATTATGCCGCTCTTGCCGCCGGCCTCTATGGCCATGTTGCACATCGTCAGTCGGCCGTCCATCGGCAGCCGCGATATGGCCTCGCCCGTGAATTCCATAGCCTTGTACGTGGCGCCGTCGAACCCCACGCGCTTGATGGCTAACAGAACCAGGTCCTTGCCTCCCACCCACGGATCGGACGGCAACCCCTTGTAGACGAACTTCATGGATTCCGGCACTCTCAGCCATATCCTGCCGGTAGCCATGACAGCGGCGAGGTCGGTCGAACCGACGCCGGTCGAGAACGCGCCGAGCGCGCCGTATGTGCAGGTGTGGCTGTCGGCGCCGATAACGAGGTCTCCGGGGCCGACGAGCCCCTGCTCGGGAAGCAGCGCGTGGTCTACTCCCGCCTCGCCTCTCTCGAAGTACCACTTTATCCGGTGCTTAATCGCCCACTCGCGCATCATCTTGCACTGTTCGGCCGACTGTATGTCCTTGTTCGGCACGAAGTGGCTCGGCACCAGAGCGATCCTTTCCCGATCGAAAGGCCCGGCCGCCCCGACGCTTTCGAACGCCTTTATGGCCAGCGGCGCGGTGACGTCGTTCCCCATGCAGAAATCCGCCGCGCACTCTACAAACTGCCCCGGCCGGACGGAATCGGCTCCGCAATGCGCCGCCAGTATCTTCTCGGTGATCGTCATCCCCATGTCGCGTTTTTCCTTTCCCTGCTTTCCGCCCTTTCGCCGGCCGGCCGCCTTACCGGTCCGGCGCGCCCCCGCCCGCGCGCCGGCATCGCCGCCTCCCGCCCCCCTCTCGCTCGGCTGATCCAGCGCGCCTGCGGCCGGTCAGGGAGCGCCGCCGAGTTTCCTGAGCAGCGCCTCCCTGACGGCCTTCGGATCTCCCTTGCCCTTCAGCGCCTTCATCGCCTGGCCGAGCAGCCAGTTGAACGTCGCCGCCTTGCCGCCTTTGTACTCGGCGACCTGTTTCGGGTTTGCCGCGACGACTTCCTCGACGGCTCGCTCGACCGCCCCGGAGTCGCTGGAACGAAGCATGTCTCTAGCCTTAGCGAGCCCCATCGGGTCGGCGCCGCGCACAAGAAGTTCGGGCAGCAGGACCTCCTTGGCCGGCCCGCGCCCCACCGCTCCGGATTCCACCAGCCTTATCAGCGTCGCCATCCGTTCCGGCGAAGCGGCGGACCGCCCTATCGAGTCGAATCCGGCCGCCTTGATCGCCGCCTGGACCTCGTTCAGCATCCAGTTCGCCGCCGCCTTCGGCGCGATGCCGGTCGCGACGAGCGCCTCGAAATAATCCGCCGCGGCCCTGCTCCTGACAAGGACCTCCGCCTCGTACTCCGAAAGCCCCATCTCGGACACGTACCTGGCTCGCCTCGCCCGCGGCAACTCCCCCACAGATGCCCTGATCCTCTCGACGCGATCCTCGGTTATCGCTATCGGCGGCAGGTCGGGGTCGGGGAAGTACCTGTAATCGTGCGCCGACTCCTTGCTCCGCAGCGGCCGGGTCTCGCCGGCGTCGGGATCGAACAGTCGCGTCTCCTGGATCATTCGCCCGCCGGACGAGACCGTCTCGATCTGCCTCCGTATTTCGAACCTCAAGGCCTGCTCGACGAACCGGAACGAATTCAGGTTCTTTATCTCGGTCTTCACGCCAAGCTTCGCAGAGCCGCGCGGCCGGATGGAAACGTTAGCGTCGCACCGGAGGTTGCCTTCCTGCATGTTGCAATCCGACGCCCCGATATGCTCCATGATTTCGGCCAGTGCCTCCATGTAAGCTCTGGCCTCCTCCGGCGACCTCATGTCCGGTTCTGATACTATCTCCAGCAGAGGCACGCCAGCCCTGTTCAGGTCAACCAGGCTGCACCCGCCCCTGCCGCTCTCGTCGTGCAGCAGCTTTCCGGCGTCCTCTTCGATGTGTATGCGCGTTATCCCTATGCGCTTCTCCGTCCCGGACGCCGCGATATCAAGATGTCCGCCGGCAGCCAGCGGCATGTCGTACTGCGATATCTGGTAGTTCTTCGGAAGGTCCGGATAACAGTAGTTCTTTCGGTCGAACTTGGTGACGCGGGCGATGCGGCAGCCAAGAGCCAGGGCGGCGCGGATCGCAAGGTCAATCGCCGCATCGTTGGGCACGGGCAGCGCCCCGGGCAGTCCCAGGCAC
>CALKMO010000028.1 GCA_937991785.1 uncultured bacterium
CAGACGGACGGCCCTGAGCATCCTGAGGCGGTCCTCGGCGAAGCGCCGCCGCGGATCGCCTATGGCCCTGATCAGTTTCGCCTGCAGATCCGCCCTTCCGCCTACATAGTCCAGGATTTCGCCCGATATCGGATCCTGGAACATGCCGTTGACGGTAAAATCTCGCCTGAGCGCGTCCGTGCGTTCGTCTGCGTAATAGACTCTGGAGGGCCTGCGGCCGTCCAAGTATTCCTCCTCGCCCCTGAACGTGGCGACCTCGACTTGGCATCCGCCCTCCACCACGAGAACCACGCCGAACTGTGCGCCGACCGCCGCCGTTTTCGGGAACAACTCGCGGACGCGCTTGGGCGGCGCCGAGGTGGCGACGTCGTAATCTTTCGGCGTCAGACCGAGCAAAAAGTCGCGCACGCAGCCGCCAACCAACATCGCCCCGTAGCCCGCCTCCCGCAGACGGCGGACGATCAAAACGGCCAGGCGATGGGTCTCGCCCGCATCTCCGGGCCGGCCGGCCTCCGTATTATTTATGTCGCTCGTCATTTCTTTCCCCGCGCGGCGCCGATCGCCTCGCTTGTTCTCTTTTCAGGCACCTTCTTTTGGATTCGCCCCGTCCGGCCTCGCTTCCGGCGGTGTATCCATCGAATCTTCCGCAAGCCCCGGCCCCTCCGCGGCCTTACCATTACGGCCGCGGCGGCCGTGGCCTTCCCCGGCAGCTGTCGGCGACGCCTCAAGCGCTTGCGGCGCCGGCTTCGGTGTCGGTACCGGCTCCGGTGCAGATGCCGGCTCCGGTTCAGGCGCCGGCCCATGCGTCGGCGCCGGTCCCGGCACCTGCTGCTGCGGCGGCCAGAACCTGTCCAAGAGTGGGGTCAGGGCTGCAGCCGTAACCGAAGCGAAGGCAAGGTCTTCGACAGGCGGCAAGACGGTCCTCTGCGCGACGGCCAGCAAACCGAAGATGGCGCCGGCGGCCACCTGTGCTTTCGGCCTGACGGCTGCCACGGCCGGGTCTGCCGTCCAGCAAAGCAGAGCTGCCGGGAAGCCGCTTGCGAGCATGTGTACGGCTGTTTGCGAAAGACCGTCAGCGAAATCGTGCGCCTGGGCCGATGCTACAACCAACATGCCCGCGCCGAACACGACGGCGCCGGCCGCCGCCGGACTTCGCAAGGCCGATCCCGTAAGAATGAGCAGAAAGGCTGCTGCGATCCATGCCAGGCCCGATGTTCCGGCGCACGTGCCGCTGGTATAGCCGGACAAGACCTGCACTAGATCGAAACCTCGGCGCTTCGCCTCCCCTCCGTCAGACTCCGCATCTTCGCGATAAGGAGCGCGGAGCGCGGCTTGAGGCGCGAGTTGGAGCACGGCTGGGTCTGGCGGAATGCGACCGACGGCCAAGGTTTCGAAATAGGTCTGGCGCGAGACTGCTTTCGAGACGTCCGCGCCTTCGAACGAAAGGACCGCCCCAGATGCGTAGGAGCGCAGCACCGGCCATTCGCCTGAGGCCATAAGCGAAGGCAGCAGCAGGTGCGCGGCCAGCAACCCGACGGCCGACGGCGGAAGCCAGCAATAACCCTTGCGGCCGAACAGCATGTGGCCGGCCAATACCGCGACTGCACCGCAAATGACGGCCAGCCAGAGCGGCGCGTGAGGCGGCAGCATGGCGCCGACCAGAAGGCCCGTCGTGAGCCACGCCCACCTCCAACCTTTGGAACTTTCAGGGCTTAGGAGCTTGGCGGCGGCCGCGGACGCAAAGGCTGCCAGGCAGGCCGTGCCAGCCAGGGCCGGCGTGCGCCAGCCGAACGCCACCGAGCCGGCCAAGAAGGGAGGAACGAGCGCCAACGCGACCGACACTCGGTACCTGGACTGGTTCGGAAACGATGCCCCCGCGGCCGCAGCCCGCCATTCGAGATACCCAGCCACGCCTTTAAACAACATCGCATATGCCCCGATTCAGGCGTACTTGGACTCTTATCGTCCGGACCCGTCCGAAAGAAGCCGCAAGACCCCTTCCTTGAGCTCGCAGAAGCCGCGTGATGTCAACGTCCCGAAAGATACGGCCGCGGCGTCGTCCTCGAATTTCTGTTTGAAAGAGGCATACAGCGGAACTTTCTGCGAGATCAACATGGCGATGTGGCTCCTCGACCATCCCATTTTAAGCTGGAGCAGGCGCAGCAGTTCACAATCCTGTGCGCCGCGCCTCAGGGCGTGTACCCGGAACGAGGCTATGGCCGGCCCGAAGGCCGGGCTGCCGTCCACGATCAGCGCCTCCTGGTTGAGCTTCCGCAGCGCATCGGGGCCGCCCAGCGATTGCCAGGGAAGCACGCCGTCCGAACCGGCCGCGTATGCCTTCAGGCACCAGGCCGCCGTCTCCCAGTTGCTCCGCGACGGATCGTTGCATGCGCCGTACGAATACAGTATGGCAGGGGCCCTGAGTTTAAGATTTTCCGCCAGCCGAGGCACGGAGAACTGGACGCCGCCGATGTAGATCATGTTCATCAGGCCGTCGGAGCAGCTTCCCTGCCACATTGGCCGCGATATGTCCCCGCGGAATACGATCGTCGGGCGGTCGCGCCGCAGGCCGGCCAGACCCCTGGCGAAAAGATCCTCGTGCCAGCGCGGCGAGTAGACGTCCGCGTCTTCGATCCCGCGCTTGAGCAATCCGGCGAAGAAGTTTAGGGCGGCCCAATCCACCCACACGTTCGGTTCGTCCAGCGTCCACATCGTGTACCCATAATTTGGTTTGTTGTTCAAGTAGCACTGGAAGATAGTCCGGTTCCAGCCCTTCTCCCTGAAATGGGCGGCGAAATCTCTGGCGCAAGCGACGAACGCCTCCTTGAATGTATCGTCGAAGGCCTCCTCTATCGGACGCGCCAGCGTGTCGTGCCTTAGCCTGTCCTCCTTCGTCTTCGCGCTTGCGGGCACTCCATCGCCAGGCCGGTAATGGTCGCGGAAGTTCAGTGGCCAGCCTTCGAACAGCGGAAGGTACGCGGTCGGCACCGGCACGCCGCGGCGGGGGCTGTCGGCGAACAGCGATCCGTCGAACAGCGGACCGAGGTCGCGATCGAACGCCGACCAGTCAGTCACGCGGCCGCGCCCGTCGGTCTTCGGCGCCCAATCGTCGTGTACCTTTCCTCCCTGGCTGTACGGGACGCGGTTTATCGTGCAGCGGTGATAGTGCGCCAGCCGGAAGCTCTCCCTGAACTTCTCGGAACCGGCCCGGCCCGGTCCCGAGTAGCAGTTCAGCTCGGGGTTGAAATGTATATCGTCAGGGATCGCAACATCGTAGACCTTCACCTTCAACGAGATGACCGCCTTGCGGTCTCCGCTGGACACAGACAGGCGGCCCTCATACTCGCCGGGAGCGATATGCTGCGGCACGTGGCAGTCTACAGTTATCGCTTGGAGCTTCTGGCCTTCAACCCCGTTGTCTCTTGCCGGGCAGTCGAAGGTTCCCGACAGCGGGAAAGCGTATTCGGACTGACGCTGGACGTACCAGTTGCGCCATAGGCGCATGCTCCTGGCGGGAATCTCTGTTTCCCCCTTGCGAGGCGGCGAGATTTCGATCCGGCAAGCCTCCGCCTTTCCCTCGACCACAAGCTGGAAGCTGACGATCTCCCCCTTGGCCGCCGCCAACCTCACCGTCCCCGTGGAGCCGTCCCAGACCGCGTTGGCCTTCCTGAAATCCCCCTCGGCCTTTTCGTGCAAGAGTTCGCCCGAGACGGGGTCCACCTTAGATATTTCCGGAAGCGCCCAAACCTTCGCGTCGGGGCCTAGCGGCGACGGATCCCCGGGCCGCGACAGGAATCCACACGCCGGCAGATTCGGAACCGTCAGCCTCGGGCTGGATCTGCCGCGCGCCGCGACGCACGGAGATTCGTTTCCAGCCGCATCCACCGCGGCTATCTCTAGCAACAGGTCGGAATCGGGATTCAGATCGAGCAACGCGAAGCTCTGAACCGATCCTTCCGGTCCGGCGAAGGGAAGCTGCCATCTCTCGACTGGTATGCCGTTCAGCTTCGCGCGGTAGGCGAACGCCCCTGCAGGTACCTTCAGAGTCACCGTCGCAGCCCCCTTGTCTGGAGCGGCGCGGTTCGGGGCCGGTTCCACGCGCACGTCTATGGGCGCCCCGGGCGGAGTCCCATCCGGGCCTTCCACGACCGCCTCGATGCGCGGTCCGGCGCGGCCCTCCCTGCTGTATATAAACTGGTTGGCGGCGATGTGTATGGAACCGTCCATCAGAACCAAGCCATAGGACGCGCCGGCGATGAGCGCGTGGACGAGCTTCGGCGGTATTCTGAGCTTAAGCCATCCGCCCCCGGCATCCTGGAGGCGACCGTCGTATCTGATCGTGTTGCCGTTGCCCAGTATCACGTCCCAGCACTTGGCGCCGGGCCATCCCCAGTTCCTCTTCTTGTAGGAAGATTCGTTGAAGGTCGCCCCATTGCCCGTCTCGTCTCTCCCGTAGCTCGCCGACTTCCCCTCGACCCAGTCGCTGCCTACGGTCGAGACGGTCAGCCATGCCAGGTCGGATCCGGCGTTGAGACCGAGTTTATGCCCGCCGGCCGGCTTTATCCAAACGTACGCGTCCGAAACTACCTTGCCTTTTAAGGCCGAGACGTCGAAATCTGCTATCCCGAATTCCTGCCACCCCTTGAGCTTGATCTTCGGGGCGGCTCCCATATTGAAATCGGCCTCCTCCCCCATACACGACAGCCACACGTCGCGCGTCGCCTCGCACATGACCGTATCCCATGCGGCGCTAGTGCCATACGCAACCAGCGCCAGAAAGGCGAGGACCAACCCGCTATAAGCACGCATTTCTCGGTTCCTCCCGCATCTGTGCCGCATAACATATATTAGCGACCCAACTTATTTCTCCGGACTTGCCGCCCGTAACTGCAAAAATCTCAAGGGGCAGACTTCTATCCGAGCTGTGCCAAAAGCCGTGTTGCGCCGGAGGGAAGGACCGGATCATGGCCGTCGTTCGGACTTTACCGCTATCGTCCCGTCTTTCCCAACCGCTATAACCGGTCCGCCACCCTGCGCCGCATGCACGCTCAGCAGGTCTTTTTTCGTAGGGGAGACGGCCGGCTTCCAGCTCGCGCCCCCGTCGGCGCTTTCGAGGATCGTTCCGCTTCCGCCGACGGCGAAACCGCGCGCGGAGTCCGCGAACGCGACGCAATACAGATTCTCCTTCGTGCCGGATTGGACGGCGTACCATGTCTTGCCTCCATCCGCCGTACGGAGGATCGCGCCCTTATCTCCCACCGCCACGCCACGCTCCTTGTCGGCGAACCACACGCTCCGGAGTTCCTCGGTTCCGGGAGCGTCCCTGGTCGTCCATGTGTTTCCTCCATCCTCGGTGGCGACTATGCGCGCAGATTTGTTCGTGTAGGTCTCATCCTGGGGCGGCGGCGTCAGGCGGACCATGACCCGGCTGCCGACCGCCACTCCGGTGTTCTCGTCGGTCCAGAAGCAATCGTTAAGCCCCCTGGAGACGCGGCGGATACGGAAGTTGCTCCCATCGCGCGTAATGATTATGTCGCCGTCCGGATGCCCGCTTCCCCCATGGTTGCATACCTGGCCGAAGTTGGGCAAAACCATCCACACGGATCGCAGCTCGAAGTTGGTGTGGATCCAGCCGCCGCGGGTCCAGGTCTCGCCGCCGTCCTTCGTGACTAGGAACGATCCGCACTTCATGGGTCTGCCGGTCAATATGTGCCCGCGCGGCGCCGGGGCCTGCGA
>CALKMO010000029.1 GCA_937991785.1 uncultured bacterium
TGAAAAGAGCATCGGTGCCCGGCGCTAAAAACTTTATGCAGTTATGGGGCTTTGTTGCATAAAAGACATAAGACCTTGCCAAACAAAAAGTTATAACGCAGACTCGCGGCGAATGCTTTTTCGCTCAACTCATTGCTTCAAATAGAGTTATGGCGCGAATTACGCAACAAAGCCGTATACACCCGGAACAACGCTTGCTGTCGCCTAGATGCGGACATGAGGACCTCCGCCGCTATGGATTCGACAAGCTGTCGGTATGATGAGACTCAAGGATGGTTTCTAGTTATGTCCGCCCTCGCCGGCAGGTCCGCTGGAATTAGGAACGACCGCTGCGGCGGCCGTTTTCGCCTTCGCCGCCTCGGCGATGCGCGCGTCTATAAAATCCTTCAGCAATTTCCTGTCTGAGACCGAAGCGTTGGTGAATTTGACGCCGAGTTCCGGGTTCTTGGTGTCTGCCGAATCCGCAATACGGACGATCTGACATTCTCCTATGAGGTTTGCTAAAACCGGGAGGTCGAGGAAGGTCAGACGTATGGTGAAATTGGCCAGCGGAAGAACCATTTTCGTAAGTTTGAGTTCCGCCAAGAGGGCGCCGCCTACGCCTATGTTCCTCGCTATGCACGTCCCGCTGTCAAATACGCTACCGTCGCTCAATACGATCTCGATCCGGCACTTGGCGTTGATTACCGTTCGGCCGTACTCGCGCTTGAACGGACGGCGGATGGTGGTGAAGTCGTACCCCATACGCTCCGCTGTCCGGAAAACCAGATCCCTAGTAGCCTCGCTGGCAGAATACTTAGGATCCCTGTTCAATATTTTGGTGACCGTAGTTCGGGAGAGCCCTAGAGCATCCGCTATTGCCTGCTGCGAAACGCCCATCGCCATATCCTCCGCAAGCCTTCCGAAGCCCGGTCGTATTTTGAATCGCCTCCAGTTAAACATCATAACAAACCCTTAATATATTCCAGCTTCTAAAATATAAGCTATACCTTACTGAGCAATCATGTCAAGGTGCAACGGAGCTGGTTGAGCCGGGAGCCGGTTGCGCTGTTTACGGACGATAGGGAGATTTCCGCGGACTCGGGGAGACTTTACACCGACGCTTCTTGGTGAGCGCACCGCGCAGGGACGCCTTATCTCGATTTTTACCCCCAAAAGCGTTTTCAGATAGCGCCAAGCATTAAACCAGCCCTATCGCCCAGCCTTTTTCTTGAGCGTCCATTCGAACGGACGCCTCGCAAGTTTACAGCGCAACCGATTCCAGGGTGGCTTGCGCCACATTGCCGCCTTCGGATCGAACGGGTCTGGCTGCTCGTTCCAATCCCGAGCGTGCGTTCGGTGCGGCTCAAGACCCTCGGGCGCCCGTCGTGCTCAGCGCTCCGCGGGTACTTGGCGGATATCCGCAGGCAGTCGGTTTCTCGCGGCCTCTTGGACAAGGCGATCCAAGAGGTTGCCGGCGGGCCGATGCCTATCCGGATAGCGTTTCGGAATGCGCTTCCCAACCAACCGGTAACCACCGCGGGATAGAGAGATCGCCAGGAGAAACGCCAGAGATGCTCCGGCCTACCGCCGGCCTTTGCCGCCCACAGGCCCCTGAAGCATCCTGATATCTTCTGCCACGATTATGATGTTTGAGCATCTTCCAGGCGAATGATCGGGCATGGACTTTTTCGCCTTAGCCCTTATATTAAAAGGAAGGAGGAGAAAGTTCCCGGTTAACTGGCTCAGTCGGAGAATAATGGCAGACCTGAATCTGGCAAATGCACATGGTTCGCATCGGGCTTCGTAATCTAAAGCGCGACCCGTTGCGGGCGGCGGTGGCCGTCTGCGGCGTGGTACTCGCCGTCGTCTTGGTGACGATGGAGATAGGCATGCTCATAGGCCTGGTTCGCGACGCATCGCTGCTGATAGACAAATCCCGCGCCGACATATGGGTCAGCACCGTTGACGTCAAAACGTTCGACTTCGCCACGCCGATGCCACAGCGAAAGAAGTACCTCGTGCGCTCTGTTCCCGGGGTTGAAGCTGTTGAGGAATACAACGTCAGCTACAGCATATGGAAACTTCCGAGCGGAGGAAACGCAAATTGCCAAGTGATAGGTTTCGATCCGCGTGGCAAACTTGCCGCACGCCTTGAAGTAGTCGAAGGCCGGCTGGACGATATTATGAACCAGGATGCCGTCATCATAGATATCGGCGAACGTTCGAAACTGGGTAACCCTCGTCTCGGGGATTATGTCGAAATATTCGAACGTCGGGCCAAGGTGGTCGGGTTCACGCGAGGTATGCGTTCGTTCACTACGACGCCTTATGTTTTTACCTCTCTGGATCGCAGCAGGGCATACAGTTGGGTTGAGTCCGGGGCGCCAGGCTTGCGCAGCGGCGTGCAGACGGTATATTTCCTGGTCAAGGTCGCTCCAGAAGAAGATGTCGAGAAAGTACGGCGGGCTATCGAAGCGACGGTGCCTGATGTCGAAGCGCACACGCGCGAATCGTTCTCCTGGCGTACTCGGCGGTACTGGCTGGTGGAAACCGGCGTAGGGCTTGGTTTCCTTGCAGCCGCGTTTCTTGGTTTAATGGTCGGCGGGGTTATAGTATCGCAGACTCTGTATGCCATGACCGTGGAGAAGCTTTCGGAATACGGCGTTTTGAAGGCGATGGGCGCGACGATGGAGGAGCTTTCGAGCATAGTGCTCGAGCAAGGGCTGGCCTGCGGGGCTGCGGGGCTGATTCTCGGATTGCTGCTGAGCGTGGTCCTCGGCGGGCTGGTAAAGTCCGCCGGAGCGGCGGTCGTCATACCGTGGCCGCTGGTGATCGGCGTAACGATGCTTACGGTAGTCCTCTGTTCCGGTGCTGCCATGGTATCCATCGCCCGTTTGCGTAAGATAGATCCGGCAACGGTGTTTAGGGCTTAGGAAGGGAGGTTCCTGCTGTCCGTACGCCTGTTCTCGAAGTCAGCAGCATTGGTCTCTCTGACTTAAAGATCAGGGCGCATCCGGGCGATCGCAGGTGGGCGGCGGGAGATTTATGGATTGGAAGCCGACAGCCCAATCCCTCCTGGGGTCGGGACCTCGAGCATGGCCAGCGGTCTTGCTTTCCGCCGACGATTCTCGCCGTGGCGTTGGGGACGGTGGCGGCCTGGTCCAGCTTCTTGATCCTCCCTATTGCCGTGGAGGAGGATAAGCGGCTGCCGGACGGCAGCGGTTCTTCGCATAAAGCCTCCCCCTCCTGATGTTTGCGATGGAGATTGATGGTTTGGCGCAGGTGGGATCTCCTTCTTTTCCCGATACGGTCATAGAGACGCACCGGCTGGGAAAGTATTACCCTGGCGCGGCGAAGGGAAGCGGCGTGTGGGCCGTGCGATTTGCCTCGTTGCGAGTTTTCGCTGGGGACATCACAGTTCTGATGGGCCCGTCCGGCAGCGGGAAAACCACGCTTCTATGCATGCTGGGCGGGCTTCTTAAACCGACCGAGGGATTCCTTTACGTTTGCGGGGAGGACATCGGGCGGTGCGGCGAGGAAAGACGGCGGCGGTTTAGGAGGGAGAAAATCGGATTCGTGTTCCAGAATTTCAATTTGCTGGCATCGCTTACCGCGGCGGAAAACGTGGGGGTGGCTTTGTCGCTGCGAGGGCGAGACCCCGGAGAGGCGATGGCATACCTGGAGCATGTGGGGCTGGCCGACAAGGCTGATTTCCTGCCCGATCAGCTTTCGGGCGGGCAGCGGCAGCGGGTGGCTATAGCTCGGGCGATAGCCGGCGAACCGCCTATGATACTGGCTGACGAGCCGACGGCGGCTCTGGATGCGGAGCATGGGCGGGAAGCGATGGGGTTGCTGAGAAGAATGGCGCACGAACGCGGTACTGCTGTGGTGGTGGTGACGCACGATCCGAGGGTGCGCGATTTTGCGGACCGCGTGCTTGAGATGGAGGACGGAAGGCTGCACAAGATAGTCCGCAGATATCGCCTTATAGCCGGGCGACGACACAAGATCAGCGCCGGTACGGGTGAGATAGGCGAGGAATCGGGGAGGATAAGCGATGCAGGAACGTGAATCGCCGCCGATCGCCTCGGTGGGAAGCGCTCCTGGCCGTACCGCGGCTCAGGCTGCCGCCAGGCGCCATGTCAGAGCGGTCCGCAAGCGCAGCTGGCGCGACATGATCGAAATGCTTAGAAGCCTGAAGTGGCTGGTTCTCATGGCCGTTTCAGGGTTTACGGTACTTGTCGGAAGCATATGGGCGGCAGCCAAATATGGTGGGAGGTTCGAACCGGGGCTCGACCGGCGCCCGACATTCGTGGCTGCGCCCGGTCTGGTCGAGGCGGCATCGGGATTGAGAAGCATGGCTTTCTCGGTAGGGGGGCGTATAAAGGCGGTGCACGTCGAAGAAGGCGACGTCGTAAGAAAAGGCCAGGTCCTGGCCGAGATAGACCAGGAGGACTTGATCGCGAGGCTTGCGGCGGCGAGGGCTGAGGCGGATGTTGCGGCGGCGGACATGGAGATGCTGGAGAGGTCGCTGGAAGCAGAGCTGGCCGCGGCGGAGCGCGAAGCGGAGAAACGGCGAGCCGAGTGGGAGAAATGCAAGGCCGGACCGAGGAAGGAGGAGATAGAACGGGCGAGGGCGGAGGTCAAGGCCGCCGAGGCGGAGCTGGAAATGAGGATCGCGGACACGGAAAAATTTTCGGACCTGACGGCCAGCACGCGGCGGCAATACGATCTGGCCAAGGGACAGCAGAACATAGCGGAGGCGGCGTTGGCGGCTGCGAGGGCGCGGCTGAAGGAGCTGGAATCAGGGAGCCGTCCGGAGGACGTTGCGATGGCTGAGGCGGCGTTGAAGGCCGCCGAGGCCGAGGTCAATCGGATCCGCTCGACGCGCGAATCGCGCCTGAAGGCGGCGAGAGGGCGGCTTGAGCGGGCGAAGGCCCAGGCGGCGTACATGGAGGCCGAGGCGGCCAAGGCGGCAATCCGCAGCCCGGTGGACGGAACGGTCGTGTGGAAGTACAGGCATGCCGGGGAGGTTGTCGGCGTGATGCCTCCCGAAACGGTGCTTGTGGTGGCCGATACCTCGGCGCTCAGGGTCCGGGCGGACGTTGATGAAGCGGACTTCGCCAAGATATCCGTAGGGATGCCGGCCAGAGTGCGAGCCGACGCCTTCGAGGAGAAAGACTTCGTCGGGAAGGTTGCCTGCATAAGCGCCTCGGCCGGCGAGAAAAGCTTCCTTACGGGCGAGGCGCGCGAGAAGCGTGATGTCAGAGTAGTTCAGACGTTGGTCTCGTTCGACAACCCGCCGCCGTTCAAGCTGGGCCTCAGAGTCACCGTCTTCTTCGACCTGCCAACTGTCGCACCATCTGAAAGTCGTTAGCCATGCGATCCATGGCGGACGGATGGATGGCCCCAAGCCGGGCAGAGGGCATAAAGTCCAACGCCGCAGGCGGCCCGAAGCCTCTGTCCGGTCGCTTTCAAAATCCGCCAAGGTTCTCATCAGCGGCGGCTCGAAGCACGGACAGAGGGCTTTGTTGCATAAAAGACATAAGACCTTGCCAAACAAAAAGTTATAACGCAGGCTCGCGGCAAATGCTTTTTCGCTCAACTCATTGCTTCGAATAGAGTTATGGCGCGAATTGCGCAACAAAGCCCGGACAGAGCGGATCCCGAGGCTGTTCGGATCGCAGTACTCTAGTTCTGAGCGGTTGCGTCAGACCGCCCGCGCCGCGCCATAACCCCACCCGCACGCCTCGGGTTATGCGAAAGGCGGGATCGGATGCCGGATCAGCCCAGCTCCCTCAGCCGCCTCGCACAGATCGGCAGCCGGATAGTCCCGCAGACTTCGGCCGCGGTTCGGCGGCAAAGTTCCATGACTCTGGGAACCTTATCGGCGATCTTGCAGGCCCGGAGCGCCTCGGCGGCCGCCAGGGCCGTCTCGGCCAGATCGGACATGGCTTCCCCGGCGCGGCGTATTTTCAGCGAGCCTTCGATCATCGCCAACGCCTCATCGGCCCTGCCGTCGGCGGCCGCCATGACGCCGGTCGTCAGCTTCCATCCGGCTTCGTAACCAGCGAAGCCGGGAAACTCTTCGGGTCCGGGCAACCCCTCGGCCAATTGGCGCGCCCGGCTCAAGTCCCCGGCCAAAAGTTCCGTTTCAACGCGTCGGTGGCGTGTATGAAGCCGGTACGCGGGGACCGCATCGGCTTCCTTCTCAACGGCATCGAGAAGTTCGCGCGCACGATCCCATTCATTCTCGGCTATGGCCAAGGTTGCCTGCACGTCTAAAACGCAAGCCTTGGTCCTGTTCAGAAGTTTATCCCCAAACCGCTCCATGCAAAAGGCCAACTCGGTCTTCGCTCGAGATATTTGATCTTCCACTATAAATAAGACTACCGATCTGACAAAGGCGTCAACAATAACGCCGGGATAATTGGAACGAACCGCCAAGGCCATATTCCTGTCGGCTTCGCGTCGGGCGGCCTCCAAATCTCCGAGGGAAAGGTAGGCGTAGACGCGCCTGCTGGCCAGTACGGCGGCCCTAAAAGGATCGTCTTCGCAGGAGATCAGGCGCAGGGCGTGTTCGCTGTGAGCCAGAGCTTCGCGCGGCCTCCCCAGCTCCATTTCGGTATCAACCATGGCGATATGGTATTCGACGACCATCGCCGGCGAAACGACGTTCAGAAACTTGGCGAGTTCGCGGAGCGCCTCGCTGGCGGCACGGAAGTCGCCGCACAGGGTTTCCAACAACCATTGATTGTTGGCCAGGGCGGCGCGCAGCTTGTCCGAATCCGGCGAGCTGTCAACCTTGGAGATCGCCGCGCGCGCCTCGGCAAAGCGCAGCCGCGCGCGTTGCATGTCGAAACGCTCCATGGCTATTCGGCCGTCCAGACGGAGTAGCCTGGTTCGCGCCAAGTCGGAGATACCGGGGAGAGCCAGCCCCTCGGCCAGCTCCCTGACGGCGGCATCCCCCCTGCCCAGGAAGTAGAGAGTCAACCCGGCCATCTCTCGACCGCGGGCCTGAAGGTCGGCGCTAGATCTCAGCTCGCGCACCGCCGAAGCCAGAGTCAGAGCCCGATCATAGAACCCGCAGTGCCAGGCGGCTTCTGCTATGGCGATGAGAATTTTCGCGCGCTGTTCCGTATCGTAATTTGGAGGCAGGGCGGCCAGGAGCCGCTCGTAGACATCTATCTCCTTACGGAAAAGGCCCTTGCGGTAGAGCCGCTCGGCATCCTTGCGCGTCTTGTCTGCGACGAAGCCTATGGAGAAGAGCCGATAGTCCATGTAACGCCGTTCCGCCGGCGTGGGCGAAGGCAGATCGCGGCCTGTCTCAACGAGCTTGTTCATGTCCGAAAGTCTTTTATCGGCGGCTCTGGCGGCGGCCTCGGCCGCGGCCGCATCAGGAGACAGACAGAAGTACCAATATGGATTGTTCTCATCGTCTCCCTCGCCGAATGTCTTGCGGTATAGCTCCGGCGCTTCAGTCAGCCGCAGCCGGAGCAAGATGCTGGGCGCATCGGCCGCTTCAGGATCTGGCTTGATCTCCCCTATGCGCTCGAACAGCAGGCTTCGTGTATAGAACCGCTCATGGTGAGGTTCAACCATGATCACGAAGTCGGTCGAGCCTCGCACCGGCCCTGAAAGCAGCCATGCCAACCGGAATAGTCCCTTAAGCACGGCGAGGCCGCGGGGCGCAGAACCGGCGCGATCCACGGCCAGCTTTGATATCTCCACCAATCGCCGCCCGGCGCTGCGCAGCACATTAAGTTCAGCCGAGTAGATCCTGTCGGAAGGCAGGCCTAGCGGCGAATCGAACACCAGCGTCAGCGTGGCAGCGACCCTATCGCCGTCGGAAGCCACCAGGGTGCGCGTTTCCGGAAGCACGTCGTACAGGTAGAAGTAGACTCCTAAGCGGTTCAGGTTGCAGTAGTTGAGCTCTACGTAGTTGCGGTATACCAATCGCGCCGCGCCCTCGATGTCTTCGCGGGTTTCCGCAATGCGACAGTCGAAGTTCGAGCCAGGCATCTCGCCTAATCCTTCGATCCGACCACCCTTATGCCAGGCCCGCAGGCCAACCCTGCCATATCTACCAGAATCACATTCGGCGCAACGGTCACCGGTTGCCCGGCAAGCATCCTGACCGCCAGGGTGACCATAAGCGAGGCTGCGGCGGCGGCTCCGGCGGCCAACTGCGGGGCGGGACACGGCCGGCCGTCAGCCATCTCCACGAGCGCACGGCGGGTCACAGCAACGAAGTCGGCCGGCAGCCGGCCGGCAATGCCGGCCAGCATCCGTCCGAAGACTTCCGGGTAGGATGCCCCCTCTACCGAGCCGGACTCGGGCAGGCCGCATAGCCCGCGCAGCGTTCCGCTTTGCGGGGTGAAGACTGCGGCCGCCGCGCCCCAGCCGGCCGAGAAGGCCGATACCACCGGCCTATTCTGGCGCCGGGCCTGGTCGTGCAGCGCGACGATCGCGGGCAGATCCAGAAAGTCTATGGTGTCGAACACCAGGTCGCAACCGCCCACAAGCTCGGCGGCGTTATCGGCATTGACCCAGAATTTGCGAGTCTCGACCTTCACTCCAGGGCTTATGGCGCGCAACCTGCCCGCCAGAGCCTCAACCTTTGGTCGGCCGACATCCTCAGCAACGTAGCACTGGCGGTTTAGATTGTGTCCGGCGACTTCGTCCGCGTCCACCAAGGCGAAACGCTCGAATCCGGTGCGAACCGCCAACTCGGCGGTTACCGACCCCAACCCGCATCCGGCAACCAGGATGCGCGTAGAGCGGATCCTGGCTTGAAGCTCCGCGGCAATGTAGCCGTGATTCCGCTGGATCAAAGTCTCGTAAGGTAACATGCACAATCCTCTCGAAGACTTCCCAGGGTGTTGCCCCTGCCGCCGTTGAAATTCGCTGAGGCTTGCAGGATGCTCCCAGTCTAGCCTTCTACGGACCTTTGAGCAACTCTATTACGAAACGGATTTATTTAAAAGTGCGTTGAACTAGATGGGAAGCCGGTACCCTCCAGATGTTGCGAGTAATCACAAGGGATTGAATCCTGTCCGGGAACCCGCATGTTTGATCGAAGAGCGCAACGCTTTATCCATAACTTATTGCTATATAATATGTTACAAGCATAGAGAACTAGTTCGAATCATTTAAAAGACGCAAGGCGCTGCCAAGAGCCGGTTGCTCTGTCTGCGGACGAGAGGGAGATTTCCGCGGACTCGGGGAGATTTTACACCGACGCTTCTTGGTGAGCGCACCGCGCAGGGACGCCGTTTTTCTCGATTTTCCATTCGGTTTTTGTGTGCGTGCATGGATATCTGTTGCGGCATATTACTAATAAGGACCGCCGCAACCGCAATGGCCGAAAGGAAGAGGTTAGCCGGACGGAGGAAGGGGAAAGAGGAAAGAACCGGCCGATCTTCCGCAAGACGCGGGAAAAGAGCCGGCGGCTTATTCCTGACGGCATACTCGCGTGGCGCTTAACCTGAAAAGGCGCCATGAATAAGGTCGCGTGACGGGGCGAAAAGGCATTGGTTCGGCAGTGGACTTCCTGCCCGTCGCCGCTATATATTCGGCCGGTCGCGCGGCTGAAGGCCCGGGTGCGCCGGGCGTTGGCTGGCGCTGGACGCCGGAGCGATACGGGGGGCCGTAGCGCCGGGAAGGGATGGAGGAGCGTCATGGCAAAAAGGCCGGACGAACTGCGCCCCGTGCAGATGGTGCCCGGAGTCATGCCATACGCCGAAGGATCATGTCTGATCGTCTGCGGGGACACTCGGGTCATATGCACGGCTTCCGTAGACGAGACATTACCGCCGTT
Organism: uncultured bacterium; assembly: GCA_937991785.1. Classification (GTDB taxonomy): domain Bacteria; phylum Planctomycetota; class SZUA-567; order H5-PLA8; family CALKMO01; genus CALKMO01. The sequence goes on from CALKMO010000029.1 coordinate 9,803, forward strand.
CCTCGAGGGTAAAGGACAGGGGTGGATCACCGCCGAGTACGGAATGCTTCCGCGTTCGACGAAACAACGCAAGCCGCGGGATGGATCGCGCGGCCATATGGACGGGCGGTCGGTCGAAATACAGAGGCTAATAGGGAGATCGCTGAGGGCTGCGGCGAGACTCGAAGCGCTCGGCGAAAGGACCCTTATCGTGGACTGCGACGTCCTTCAGGCCGACGGGGGCACCAGGACCGCTGCCATAACCGGCGCCATGGTAGCGCTCGCCTGCGCAATGCTGAAGCTCAAGAGGGAAGGCAAGATCTCGGCGCCTCCTCTGGCCACCCAAGTCGCGGCTGTCTCCGTGGGGCTGGTGGACGGAGAGCAGCGGCTGGACCTATGCTACGAAGAGGATTGCAGGGCCGAGGCGGATTTCAACGTAGTGATGACGCTCGAAGGAAAGTTCGTGGAAGTGCAAGGAACAGGCGAGCACGGAACCTTCGACAAGGGCCAGCTCGACGGAATGCTCGCGCTGGCGCACAAGGGCGTAGCGCAGCTTTTCGCCCACCAGATGCGGGCGATAGGCGCCGAGAATCTCGCGGAGCTTACGGGCTCATGAACGGGCGCGTCCTGGTCATTGGAAGCGGCAACCTGGACAAGCTTTCAGAAATCGGAGCCATCTTGGCTGATTTGCCGGTTAGCCTGAAACCCGCGGGGGACTACGGACGGTTCGATCCCGATGAGGAAAGCGATACGCTGGAAGGAAATGCGAAGATCAAGGCTGAGGCGGCGCGCGACCTTTCGGGGCAGTGGGCCATCGCCGACGATACGGGCCTGTTCGTTGACGCCTTAGGCGGCAAACCCGGCATATACGCGGCGAGGTACGCCGGTCCGGATGGGGATTACGAGGCTAACAGACGCAAACTGCTGAATAAGATGAAGGGGATTCCCGCCGGCAATAGAGGCGCCCGGTTTGTATGCGCTATAGCCTTCGCGCGGCCTGGAGAGAAGACGCTTCTCTTCAGGGGCACGGTCGAGGGGGAGATAACGGAGTCGCCGCGCGGGAGCGGGGGGTTCGGTTACGACCCGGTATTTTTCGCGCCGGAGATCGGCATGACGCTGGCGGAGGCTCCGCCCGCGCTTAAGAATTCGATCAGCCACCGCTACAGGGCGCTGGCGGCGTTCCGCACGACCTTGGAGCGGTTGCTAAGGCTCGAAGGAAGCGCGGCGTGGCGTGCGGCGGAGGGATCCGGTCGCAAGTGAGGCGATGCGGGGCCGCCGCGCAATATGGCCGGTCTTGTTGTGCGGCTATAGGTGCGACTCTGCGCGGCGCGGAAGGGCAGGTATGCGCGCGAGACCTCCCGCGCCGATCGCGCATTTAGTAAGGATCCCAGCCGCCGCGGAGCGCCGTTCCTTCTGCGCGACGGGACCCGGATGGAGGACGCCATGGGCAAGATATTTATCGGTATAGACCTGGGCGGAACGAATATAAAGGGCGCGGCGCTGCGAACCGACGGAAAAGTTCTACGAAGGGCGAAAATCCAGACGGAGAATGAACGCGGCGGGGCGCCGGCGGTTTTGAAGCGGATGAGCGAACTGGTCTTGAAGCTGGCGGATGAAGCCGGATCAGGAAAGAGGGAAGTATTGGCGGTAGGCGTAGGTGCGCCGGGGCCTTTGAATAGCAGGACCGGCGTGATAGTCGAGACGCCGAACCTCAGATGGAAGAATGTGCATGTCGCACGCGAGATGCGCAGGATGACAGGCATGCCGGTATTCCTCGAAAACGACGCCATAGCGGCCGCTTACGGGGAGTACTGGAAGGGCGCGGGGAGAGGCGCCGGGTGCATGTTCATACTGACGCTCGGGACCGGCGTGGGCGGCGGCATAATATTGAACGGCGAGCCGTTGAAGGGGATAGACGACACCGCGAGCCACCTGGGGCACATACCTGTCGAGCTGGAAGGCAGGAGGTGCAGCTGCGGGAGCGTCGGGTGCCTAGAGGCTTACGCGTCGGCTACCGGCATTGTGGCCAGGACGCTGGATCGGCTTGCCGCCGGCGGTCATCCGGACAGCCCGCTTCGACGGATACCTCCCGACAAGCTTACTGCGGCCGACGTATCCGCGGCTGCCCGGGAAGGATGCCCCCTGGCACGCTCGATAATAGAGGAAACCGGGAAGATTCTCGGAGTGGCGATAGCCGGACTTGCGAACGCGCTCAACCCCGAGATATGCGTGATAGGGGGCGGCGTATCCGCGATGGGGGGGATGTTGTTCGATCCGATCCGCCGCACGGTCAGGGAGCGGGCGTTGCGGATACCGGCGCGGCGGCTCAAGATCGTTCCCTCCAAGCTCGGCGACGACATGGGTTGCGTGGGCTCCGCCGGGTTGGCGATGCTAAGGATACGGAAGGGCGAGAGGTAAGCTGCGGCAAACCGCGACGCCTCCCGAAGGAGAAGTCCCAGGCGAGGCGGACGAAGCAGGAATCTTTCGAGGTCTGGGCACAGGTCTAATCTGCGCCCATCCATAAGTTCCGGCGAATCTCCGTACGAGGCGCAGGATGGCAGAGAAAGGACTGCGGAATTACAGCCGGAGAACGGAGACGATTTGCGCTCGACCATGAAGGAACGAATCCGCAATTTCTGCATCGTGGCGCACATAGACCACGGAAAATCCACCCTGGCCGACAGGCTCCTGCTTAGAACCGGAACCATATCCGAAAGGGAATTCCGGAACCAGGTGCTGGACGATATGGACTTGGAGAGGGAGCGGGGCATAACTATAAAGGCCAGCGCCGTTACGATGCCATACTCGCGATCCGACGGCCAGTACACGCTTAACCTGATAGATACTCCCGGCCACGTGGATTTCAGCTACGAGGTGTCCAGGGCGCTGGCTGCCTGCGAGGGGGCCCTGTTGGTTGTGGACGCCAGCCAGGGAGTCGAGGCGCAGACAGTCGCCAACGCCGTAAAGGCGATAGACGCCGGTCTGGACATAATCCCGATCATAAACAAGATAGATCTGCCTTCGGCCAGGATAGATATCGCGCTCCAGGAAATGGAACAAGTCCTGGGTCTGCGTCCGGAGGAATGCCTGAGGGTCAGCGCGAAAGAAGGCACCGGAGTGGACGAACTCTTGGAGGCGGTGATCAACAGGATACGGCCGCCGGCTGGAGATGAAAACGCACCGCTCCGCGCCTTGATATTTGATTCAAAGTACGACGACTATAAGGGCGTAATCGTTTACATCCGCGTCGTGGACGGCGCGATCCGCCGGGGCGACATGATCAGGATGCACCATTCGGGGAAGACCTACGAGGTGGCCGAGGTCGGCCGGTTTCAACCGTCGCCTGTTCAAAGGGAAGGGTTGGCGACAGGCGAGGTCGGGTATCTGGCTGCGGCAATCAAGGATGTTCGCGAGGTCAAAATAGGGGACACCATAGTTTCCGAGCGGGCCGATCCGCGCACCGTAGCCCCTTTGCCGGGATACAAGGAAGCAAAGCCCATGGTGTTCTGCGGGCTTTACCCGGCGAACAACGTCGAGTTCGAACCGCTCAAGCGCGCCTTGGAAAAGCTCTCTCTCAACGATTCATCGTTCACGTTTCAGCCCGAGAACTCGCAGGCGTTGGGCTTCGGTTTCCGCTGCGGGTTCCTGGGAATGCTTCATATGGACATAATCCGGGAAAGGCTCGAACGCGAATTCAACCTCGAACTGGTACAAACGGCGCCGACGGTGACCTATCAGATCGTGATGACGGACGGCTCCTTGAAGGAAGCGCACAGCGCCGGCGAGATTCCGGACGCATCGAGGATAAAAGAGATACGCGAACCGATAGTACGGCTGCAGCTCATTGTTCCCGCCGAAAACATAGGAGCGGTCATAAAGCTTTGCGAGGACCGCCGCGGCAAATTCATAAGCCAGGAATGGCTGGGCAGGAACCGCGTGATGCTTAGCTATTCCATGCCGCTGGCAGAGATGGTTTTTGATTTCTTCGACAGGCTCAAGAGCCTCACCCGCGGCCACGGCACCATGGACTATACCCTGGAGGGGTTCCATGCGGAGGATCTCGTCAAGGTGGATATCCTGGTCGCCGGGCAGATAGCCGACGCCTTGTCGCTGGTTTGTCACCGGAGCGAAGCGGAAAAGCGCGGCCGCAAGATATTGCTGAGACTCCGCAAGGAAATACCGCGCCACCTGTTCCAAATAGCTCTGCAGGCTGCCATCGGAGGAAAGATCGTCGCCAGAGAGAACATTTCGCCGCTGGCCAAAAATGTCCTCTCGAAGTGCTACGGCGGCGACATCACGCGCAAACGCAAGCTGCTGGAGAAACAAAAGGAAGGCAAGAAGAGGATGAAGAGCATAGGGCAGGTCGAGGTGCCGCAGGAGGCGTTCCTAGCCGTGTTGCAAGCCAGGGAAGACGAAGATTAACCGCGGGGGGCAGGCGGCAAATGCAGGCTCCAGAAGCACCCTTGCGGCGGAGGAACGGTGGCGCCCGACCCGAAGCATCGGGCATGCTGCGGATATGCACCCTTAACCGCGAAGGCCGCTTGCAGCCTATGGACATCGTTCGAGCATAGTGTTATCATCCTGGATGCACATGTGCATCGGAAGGGAGAAAGCGGGAGGGATGAAAGGGAGGAGACGAGAGGGCAGCAGCTTGGCGATACCGGAGTCCTTCCGGCTGGGCAGGGGAAGGGCGTCCGAGTGATTTCCTAGACTGGCGGGGATGGGCGCGCAACGGGGAGGTTCTCATCGTGGCTTTGCCTTGGTCGTTGGAAGGATCGGAACGTGTGGCCGATTGCCGAATATTCGGGCTTCACAAAAAGACCTACAAGAGCCCCAGCACAGATACCAGACGGGACTTTTTCGTGTTGCACGGAGCAGATTGGGTCAACGTGATAGCGGTGACGGCGCGAGACGAGATCGTATTCGTAGAGCAGTTCCGTCCGGCGATCGGGGGAACCAGTCTGGAAACGCCCGGCGGCATCCTCGAACCCGGGGACGTCAGCCCGGCCGAAACGGCCAAGCGAGAGCTGATGGAGGAAACCGGCTACGGCGCGCAGGCGTTCATACATCTGCACTCCGTCCGTCCGAACCCGGCGATCCTGAATAACGCCTGCCATATCTACGTTGCCTTGGGCGCTTTGCCGCAATGCCCGCCGATGCTGGAGGAGGGAGAAGACATCACCGTCAGACTGATCCCTGCCTCCGCAGTACCGTCTTTGATAGGGTCCGGCGACATCCAGCACGCGATCGTCATAGCGGCTTTTTATTCGTTCGAGCGATGGCGGGCTGGAAACTGGAAGCTGCCGCCGCCCATGGCGAGGGCATAAGAGCAGAACAGGATATCTAAATGGGACCTTCGGCGTGCGTGCTGATCCGGCTCTTGGAACGTGCGCAGGACGGGCATAAGACCTTATGCCGGATATAGTCGAGGACAAGACATGGAGAAATCCGGCGGCGGACGCGACAAAAAGGACGGGAAGCCGGCGGATCGCAGCAGGGAAGGCAAGGCTAAGGTCGCCGGTCCTGAATATCCCAAGACAAACCGGCAAGGAAGGCCGGAACCGGCGGCTCGGGACGACCCTGCAGACCGGCCGATCCATATAGGCGGCGGGCAGACAGGCCGACGAGGTGCGGTAAATTTTGCGCTTTCCCTCGCCTTGGCGCTGGCCGCCGCGCTCCTGATAAGGCGCTACGTATTCGAGGCGTTCAAAATACCCACTGGGTCAATGGAGCCGACTCTCGTCGGACACGAGGATTTCGGCGACAGGATATATACCAACAAGCTTGCTTTCTCTGGTCTGCCATGGGTGGGAAGCGAGCCTAAAAGGTTCGATGTTGTGGTCTTCCGCTACGACAGCGATTGGGACTACAGGCCCGATGAACCAAGGAAGCCGAGGCTTGTCAGAAACTTCATCAAGCGTCTTGTCGGGCTGCCGAGCGAAACGATACTGATATCGGGCGGCGATCTGTACATAAAGGATCGGTCCGGGTATCATATCCTGAGGAAGCCGCCGGAGATCCTGGACTCCTTGTGGTATCCTATCGCTGACACGCGATTTCCGACAAAGTGGTCTGCCGACGAAGTCCCCTGGCTTGTCGAGGCGAGCGGCGGCAAGGCTGGTCCGCTCTGCGGAACCGCCGAGGCTCCTAGGCTCGATGCCTCCTCCACCCCTGTCTTCGTCCGCTACCGCTATAAACCGACCAACGTCTATGTGAAGGCGATGCGCCATCCCTTCGTCCATGATGACTGTCCGGGACCGGCCGGCGGCTCGGGAGAGCCGCGCAAAACCGAATTCACGGCGTACATACCGAACGCGGCTGCAGGTGTGCGCTGTCCCGTATGCGGCATGTTGCGGTTTCCCCTTCAGCCCAGGGACCTGGTCCAGCCTCCGAAGATATACATACCGGATCCGAACGAACGGGACGAGACGAAGCGCTTTTACGGCGGCCGCGAGGAGGTGGGGGATCTGAAGCTGCTGGCGGTCGTAGAGCCTGAAGACGGGAAGGGGATCGTCGAGTTGGCCGTGGAGGAAAACGGCGTCCGCTGCTCGCTGGCTGCGGATTTCGCCCGTCGGAAGGCCTCGGCTTCGCTCTGGCTTCCCGGTGCGGGCGGACGGGACGGGGCCGCGGAAGAATTGCTGATGCCAGGGGGATCGGGCGGGCTTGAGCTGGCCGTGGCGCATGGGGACGGAGCGATGCATGCATGGATAGGAGGACGGCGGGTCTTCGTGCGCGAGTACGACAAATCGCCTCTGGGATCGGCCAAGCTCGAGACGTCCGTTCGCCTGCGGGCAGATGGCGGGAAATTCTCAGTCAGGCGGCTGGCGTTATTCAGGGATATTTTCTATCTGCCGTGGCTGGAGGGCGGTGCGATGCCGCCGGCAGTATCGCCCCGCCACAAGGAAATGCGGACAATAGACGAAAAACGCAAGGAGCAGGAATTCCGCGTCCCGCCGGATATGTTCCTATTGCTTGGCGATAACTCGCCGTCATCTACCGACGGGCGCAGATGGGGGTTTGTGCCGAAGAGCGAAATGGTGGGCCGCGCATCGTTCATCTGGTGGCCGCCGTCGCGCTGGCGGGTGCTGCGCTGACGCGCCGCGAAGCCCGCGGCATCGCGGCCGCCGGCGGCGCCCCGATGATCGCCCGGGACCGCCGGCCGTCCGGGGCGGTCTTCACCCTCCGCCTATCCTGGTGATCGCCCACTTGGCCGCGGCCCTGGTGACGTCGTCGCTGTCGTT
>CALKMO010000030.1 GCA_937991785.1 uncultured bacterium
AGCTCCCGCTGCGCCATGTGAGCAACGGTACGACCTCCCAGTTGCCGCCGCCGCTCAGTACGCGCAGCGCGGCCGCCAGCGGCGCCTCGCCTTCGCCGACGAACACGGCATCGAGCTCGGGGATAGCTTCCAGCGCACCGCGGGCATCGGCCGATACATGCGGGCCGCCCATCGCGATCCACGCGGTCGGAGCCGCCCTTCGCGCAGCCCTAACGACCTCCGCCGCCGCAAACCGGTTTTCTGTCGCGCAAGTGACGCCAACGGCGCGCGGCGACGCTGCGCGAACCGTATCCTCTATCCGTCTCACTGAAAGTCCGTCCACGGCCGCGTCTAATATGCGCACCGCAAAGCCTGCCCAGCGAGCCTCTGCCGCCAGGTACGCCAGACCGAGCGGAGGCATGACGGCGCGGCGCTTCCACCTTTCGGCGTAATGCGTTCCCGGCGGGTTTATCAGGAGTATGTCCAGCCCTTCTCTCTCCATTTCCTTCGCGGCCCCCATGCCGGTCTCTGGCCCCATGAACGGCTGTATCCGCGGCCGCCGCATTAACGGAACGGCCGCCCGTTCCTGGGCCGGCGCACAGCACTGGCATTTACGGAGCGCGCACGGCCATGCGATGTCCCCTAGGCGAGGAGATTTCGTGCTGCCTCGGCTCTTACGAGCCCGCAGCGCCGGTCCCGGCATGATGCCCGCGTTCCTTCCCGCCGTCCGAACACTTGCGGACCCTCAAGATGAAATGCGAGCTTGAATCGAAACGCCCCGTCGCCGGTACGAAAAGTTCCTCCTCGTAACCCATCTTTGCGAACCGGCGCCGCACCTCGGCCGGATCAAAGTGGTGCCTGAGCGGCACGAAGAACCAGTCGTGCGCTACGCCGGCCAGTTCTTCGCCCGATCGCATCTTCTCCCGGCGCTTGAACATGCGTATGACGGGCGACAGGACCGCCGCACCCGCCCACGAAAGCGGCGCGTGCAGACGCCTCGGCAGCGACGACAATACCGCCCGAACCGCGCCGTGTACCGGCGAAAGGAGAGTACGCTTGTAGAGCGCCAGCAGCATCCTTCCGCCGGGCGCCAAGACGCGATCGAGTTCCGCTATCGCCCGCCATGGATGGGGCGTGTGCTCGACCGATCCCCACGCCCATATTACTTCGAACGTCCCGTCCTCGAACGGCATCGCCTCCATGTCTCCGACGATATATTCAAGCCTGTCGGCGGCGTTTATGCGGCGAGCCATGCGGATCGAACCGATAGAGATGTCGAGCCCAACCACGAACCGCGCTCCGAAGCGGGCCAGCGACCGCGAAAAGGCTCCGCCGCCGCAACCCGAATCCAGCGCGGTCCGTCCGCTTATCAAATCCGGCGGAAAGACATCAGCCATGTGCCTTTCCGCCGCCTCGCGGTCCTGGACGTACCGTGTCCAGACCTCGTCGTAAAACTCGCCTACCTTTTCCCGCCTCGGGTCCAATGCGTTCGGCTCCAGCGGTTTCCCGCCATTCGTCTTCCCGTTCTGTGGCCGGAAGCCCGCCATGCCCGGTCCGGGCGCCATATCTCGCCGCGCGCCATCGTATCGCGCCGTTCTTCATCCTGCCGCGCCGTTACTCGCCACATCGCGCCGCTCCCGATCATACCGCGCCGCGCGGCGCGCATATCCTCCGCAGCCAGCTTTCGAGCGCCAGCAGCGCGTGGATCTCGCGGCTCCTGTCGCGCCTACGGCAGCGATGTTCTGCCATCCACCCTTCCAGCGTGGCGCGGTTAAGGATATCGCCCAGAGCGGAGTTCCGCCCCGACAGGTATTCGAAGACCTCGGCCCCGGCACCCGCGCCGCGCAGCCAAGCCCTTAAGGGCGCGGAAAAACCGCGCTTCCGCCCGCTTATGACCTCCGACGGCAGAAGCCCCTTGCACGCCGCCTTGAGCAAACGTTTGCCCGGAGCGAATCCTGCCCTTTGGGCCAAATCCACAACTTCCGGCGCCAAATACGGCAGCCGGATTTCGACGCCGCAGGCCGTGCCGGTCCGATCCGCCTTCGGCAGCAGCGCATCTGGCAGGATCGTCCGCATGTCGGTCTCACGGGGATCGGCGCCCTTTTCGAACAATGGAGCGTTCCGGTCGTTTCCGAATGCCCCTTGAATGAATACGCAGGATATATCGCGTTCGCTGAAGACGGCGCGCCATCGCCAAGCGTGCGGAGAATCGCGATCGAAGGCTCCCGAGGCGAATCGGCGAAGGATGCCGCCGGTTGAAAACCTGTCGTCGCCGCTGCGCATCGCACGGGCCGCCACCCCAGCCGCCGTCCCAGCCGCCCGCAAAGCCCAGTCCGGCAGCAGTCCGGCTAGCCGTTCCAAGCGATACTCGTGGTAGCCTCCGAAAAGTTCGTCGCCGCCTTCGCCCGACAGCGCCGCCCTGCACGAGCCCGAGGTGGCGCGGGCCAGCGCGAAGGTCGTATGGACGGACGTGTCGGCCAGCGGTACATCGAACGCCTCGAACGCAGGCAGCAGATCCTCCAGCGAGCGGATCCGAAACTCGAACTCCCCGATACGGATCCCGGCGGCCCTCGCCGACAACCTGGCCATCGGCCGCTCGTCATATCCGGGACCGCTCACACCAAGCGTGAACGCCTCGATCTTGATCCCGGCAAGGCGCCCGGCCAGTACGGCCAGCAGCCCCGAATCCACACCTCCGGAAAGCCATATACCGGGCAGCCGATCGCCTTGGAGCCTTTCGGCCACCGCCACCTCCAGGCGCGCGCGGAGATCCTCGGGCGAAACCTGCGGATCTCCTCCGGGCGGCCGACCGTCCGACAGGTACCGGCGCGGTCCCGCTCCGGACAGCTTGGAGCGTTTCCGATCCTGATCGACGCCTGCCGGCGAGTTCGGCCGCGTGTCCGAGCCTGTTTCGGACGACCGGGGATTGGTCCCGCCGTCCGGAAGTTCCTCCTGATCGGGAATGGTGAACGCCTCGAATTCCTCCGGTTCCAATCTGCCCCGTTCGAAGATTGCCGCGATGCCGGGGCGGAGCGGGCGGACTCCGCGAAGCGGCGGTGCCCCGCCCGGGATGCAACCCCACCGGAGAAAAGAGCGGACGGCCGGCCATTCTATATGGCCCCGATCCGCCGGTCCGCCGAGTATCGCCCGGGCATCGGAAGCGAAGATCAGCCATCCACCGCACACGGTCCAGAAAAGCGGCTTGGTACGAAAAAGATCGGCAACCAGCGCAAAGCGCCCAGCGGGGCGGTCCCACACCGCGGCGGCGAATTCCCCCTCAATATCGGAAAGCGCGCCCGGTCCTCCCGAAATCCACGATCGCGCCAGAATCTCGGCGTCGCACGGTGTCGAAGGCGGCGATCCGCTTCGGGAGAGACGCTCCAGCAGTTCCCCGCGGTTGTATATTTTTCCTCGGACGATCACCGCGACCCCCCCGGCCATAGCGAAGGAACCCGATTCGGCTGCAAAGCAGACAGACTCGGCTGGCGATGGATCCGGACCGTGGGATTCCATGGACTGATCAGGCATCGTTCCGGACTGTTCAAGACCGGCCCAGACGAGCGCGCCGCCGGCTCCGGCCTTGACGCCGCATCCGCAGGATCCGCCGGGACGATTTGCGAGCGTCAGAAAGTGGCGCATCGCTTTGATCCGGTCGGCCGGAGGTTCGCGTATCCCTGTCAGGTCGAAAAAACCGCCTATGCCTCGCATATGAGAAAGCGCCCTTTCAAAGGAGCCGCTTCAAGGATCGCGTTCCGAGCTATACGCTCCCGGCTACACCGACGCCGTACTCGGCACGGCGATCCGCCCTTTTGCTGCCGCCCACCCATGGCTCCAGGGCCGAACGCAAGCCTTCCAAGTAGACATCGAACGTATGGCGTTCTTCGTAACGCCTCCTTGCGGCCGAGGATAGGGCGGATGCTAGGGCCGGATCGTTAAGGACGCGCGCCAGCCCCGCGGCGAACTCCTCCGGATCTGGCCGAACCAGCAGCGCGCACGACCCGTCCAACACTTGGCGGTGCGCGTGTATATCGGTGGCAATTATCGGCCGCCCCGCGCGCAGGTAGTAATACACTTTGGACGGTACGTTGTTTCCGGCCACCCTCGGCGAAAGCAGGGCTCGGGAGCGGCGCATCGCGCCCCAGACGACTTCGAACGGCGCCCGGCCGCGGAAGTTTATCCTGCCGGACACGCCCAGCTTAGCGGCCATATGCCGCGCCGCTTCGATCTGATCCGGGCCTCCTCCGTAAACGTCAAGGGGCGGCAGACTGCGGCCAGCGGCGGCTGCGCGAATCAGCATGTCGATCCCCTGGTTGCGGTCAAGTCCGCCGCAATACAGCGGCGGAGCGGCAGCGTTTTCCGCTTCCTTGCCGTCTCCGGGCAAATCGTCCCTGCCGGAGAGCATATCGAACGGCGCATTCTCGACTACAGTCACCCTTAGATCGGGGGCGACCGCCCGGGCATGCTCGGCCAACGCCTGGCAGACGGCTATCGCGCCGTCAACGTTACGCAGAACCCACCTCTCGGCGGCGCGAACCGCCGGCAGCAGCGGCCCCAGCCTCCAGCCGTAGTTTCCGAAACCTTCCGGCAGCGACGAATGCATGTCGTACAGGTGCGGTATGCCGGCGCGTCGCGCAAGAAGGACGCCGAAGTAAGCCGCCTCCTCATGAGTGTACAGCAGATCGAACTTCTCCTCGCGCAGAAGCCGGGCTGCGATTTGGAAGAC
>CALKMO010000031.1 GCA_937991785.1 uncultured bacterium
GGCCGCGGACGGAAAACGGTCCATGTCGGTGTGAGGCAGGAACATCGCCGCCACGAACTCGTCCATGAACCGGTTGTCCGTACTGAGCTCGAAGTACGTCATCCTGCCGGCCACCTCGTGCGCCAGCCTCCACGCCCGCTCCGAAAGCAGAATCTTCTTCGCGCCAGCCAGAGAGCTGTTCCCCACGAAGCGTATCCTGTCTAGCGGCACATCCGGCAGCATGCCGATCGCCACAGCCTTGTCCACGTCCAGCGTGCTGCCGAATCCGCCGGCGATGTACACCTTCTTCAGGTCTCTTGGGCTTACGCCCATCCTGGACATGAGCACGGAGGCTCCGGCGAAGATGGCCGCCTTCGAGTTTATAAGCGTCTTTATATCCGTCTGCGATATGACTATATCCCGACCGCCGGCGGCATCTCCTGCTCCGACCACCGCGAAACACGGATCTTCTGCCGGCCCGCGTACCGCCGGGTGCCCCCGCACGAAATTGCCGGCCCGATCAACGACCCCGGCCCGAAGCAGGCCCCCAAGCAGGTCTATATAGCCGGAACCGCATATGCCAGCCGGCTTCGAGTTGCCTATGGTCTCTACTGAAAGGACTTTCCCGCTGTCATCCAGGACGACGCGTTGAACAGCCCCGGCCGTCGCGCGCATGCCGCAGGTCACCCCGCACCCCTCGAAAGCCGGTCCGGCCGACGCAGAGCATGCCACCAACCATTCCGCGTTGCCGAGCGCGATTTCGCCGTTGGTGCCGAGGTCCATCAAGATGGAGAGATCGGGAGATTCCGCCATTCCGGCGGCCACGATTCCGCCGACCACATCCCCGCCAACGAAGGCTGAGATGCCAGGCACGCACACCACCCCCGCGCGGGGATGCACGCCTAGTCCGACCTCGTGCGCAAACAGGATGGGCGGGAAATTTGTGGTTGCGGCGTACGGCTCGCGTCTCAAGAAGGTCGGGTCTATCCGCAGCAGCAAGTGCGTCATCGTCGGATTGCCTGCGCACACCACGACAGAGATATCGTCGAGGCGCACCCCCGCGGCGTCCGCCGCAGTGACAGCCAAGCGCCTTATTGTTCCAAGGACGGCACCGGCCAGCTCGTCCAGCCCGCCGGGCCTTTCGGCATGCTGGATGCGCGTTATGACGTCCTCCCCGTACAGGCGTTGGGCATTGGCATCGGCCTTGGCTCTCAGCGAACGGCCGGACGCCATATCCACTAGCTGGACGACTACGGTGGTAGTACCCACGTCCACCGCAAGCCCGTAGTGTCGGGCGGAGGTATCCCCGGCCTCCATGCGTCTGACATCCGCCGCCCCGTCCCTAACACACACGGTCGCGGTTATATCGAAGTTCGATTCCCTAAGGAAACGCCCCAACTGCCTGATGTCAGCCATCGTCAGACGAACGCTGGATACTCCGAGCGCCGCCTTTAATCCTCTTTCGATGCGATGTTCGTCGCAGACTGGGTCGTCGAGCGTCGGAGGCGGAAGCCTCAGGTGCACCTTGCGCGCCAGCGGCTCCAAGGGGAAATTCGTCATCTCTTCCAGATCAGCGCAAAGACTTATATCCTCCGATCCCTCGATCGTCTTCCGAAGCTCTCTCGGACCGCCGGTCAGTATGCTCTCTTCCGCCAGAAGCGATTCCGGCAAGACTTCCACGACCGCATCGCTCTCGATCCTGGACCGGCATGCCAGATGAACGCCACGGCTCCTATCTTCCGGCGAAAGGACGCCCTCGCCGTCGAATCCGAACCGTCCCGACACAATGCGGACCCGGCACCTCCCGCATAACCCCTCGCCTCCGCAATGCGAAGCCATGGGAATGCCGGCGGATACGGCGACGCTGAGCAGATCGGTGCCAGCATCCGCTTCCGCGGAACGCTTCATGGGCAGGAATTCCACGCTGTGCTTCGCCAACTGTGCAGATCCTTCACAACGAGGGCCAAGTGTTCTTCAGGTACGATGGTATGCCCACGGCCTCTCTGGGCCCGACGCACACCTTCCACCCTGGCAACGCTTCCTCCAGCTTGCCGCTGAGGACGGCTACCCCTCCCGGAATAACCAGCTTCTTATTCCTGACCTTGTTCTCCACGCCCGATTCCCTGACCGCCTTAGCGATGGTGTCGGCGGTGAATTTCTCGGCGGCCCATGCCGTGAGCACTGACGTGCCATCCGTGTTTACAACCACTATGTAGGATGGCACGCGGCTGGCCTCCACCTCCCCCTCCACCGTAAAATAGGTCAGCGAGAAATTCGTGGTCACAAGAACGGGCGAATCATGATTGGCCGCTCCCACCTCGTACAGCTTCGGTTCCACCTGTATCGGCTTCTGCGGGTCCGTATAGACGTTCAGGCGCCATGTGATGAGTGGCAGATAGGCCCACGGTTCCGTAACATCCAGCACCACTATGCCGGCGTACTTGGATATCATCACGGCCGCCTGCATGGCCGCCATGGTGGGGTCGGGTGAAGCGGCGAAGGCGATGACAGGGTACCCGAGCGGGCGGAACGTGCGCCGCAACGCCAGGCGCCGTATTTGGGTCTGCGCCCACAGGCATTCGTCAAGCCGCCTGAAACCGGGATCCAAAACGACGTCCTTCACGCCGGCCGCGCCTAGGGCCGATGTAAGATCCACAAGTTTGTCTGGAGGCGCTTTCGCGACTATGGGACAGCCGGACGATTTGGCTATCGCGGCCATCGCGTTAGCGTTTTCCGGCGTGGCGGCGTACAAAAGAGGTTTCTTGGCGCCGGACTCCTTGACCGCCTTCTCCATAGCGGCGGGATTTTCCGAGGCGAGGATCAGGAGAAGCCCGGAGTCCGCCGCAGCCTTCGCCGCCGAGAGGAATTTCCCGGCATCCCCGCTGTCATTTTTTACGAAAAGCATCTCGACGCTCACCGATCGCCCCACGCGGTCAAAGCGCAGCGCCTTCACCGCTTCGATCCTCCGCGCGATGGCCGGCGCGTCCATCGAGTCGCTAAGCGTAACGGCCAGGCCGGTCGGATGGAAAAACGTGGCCTCGTGTCGGAACAGGACCGTCTCATTGCCGATCTCCAGCTTGTTTTCACCTTCGCCGACAGTAACCAGCCGGATGGGCGGCGCCGAAGCCGCGCCGAGAGCCTCCTTCGCCTGGTCGCTCACGTGCGGACACTGCGAAAGTTCTGCCTTCTTCTGAGCCAGCGCCATCGCGAACGCCAAGCACGTCGGCTTGCCGCACTCCTTGCAGTTCGTTTTCGGCAGCAGCTTGTAAATATCCAATCCCGAGAGCGCCATTTCCCGCCTCCTATTTAAGACGACGATCGGCCCGGCGCCGGGGAAACCCCTTCCCGGCGGGACCGACCGTTCCTCCTCGCCGATCTGCCCCCCCGGCCTCCCTCCAGAACCACCCGCTCCCGAAATGAATCTCGAGCATCCAGGAACGAAACGTGCCCTTTGTTCTCACGCGCAGCCCGCGGCAAACCTCAAATAAGCGGTTCCATCGTAAGCGCCGGATGTCCAATCTTTTCCAGATAGGGCATAAGCTCCTCCATCGTAGTGGCGACCGTCTCATCAGCTATCTTGTCGATCAGATCGGGCTCTCCCACCTCTTTGGCCCGCTCGCGCAGCCTTTCGCCCAACGCTTCTTTCAGTTCCTTCGGCATCCACACCAAGCGCCTCAACCCGCCTTCGGCCCTTATGAACTTGCGGCTAGTCAGATACAGCCTGCCTACGCCGAGGAACCCCGGCGTCTGGTTGCCGCCGCCGACCGAACCGGCAAGCGTCGAGAATGCCATCCCGCATGGCGTCATGCCCGTGTACTCGCGGTTCACCACCATCACGCCGTTCACTTCGGGCAGCATCGCCAATATGCACTCGAAGCACCCGCAGCTCGTCTCCGGATCCACCATGAGCGAATAGGCGTTGAATCGTTCGATTTTCTTGTTCGAATGATTATATACGAATTCGTTGACGTTTTTCCACTGTCCCCTCAATTCGTCCAGACATTCCCCCTTGGGCACCGGTTGGTTGGCGCCCTGCGGGTTTATCTGGTAGGCGGCCTTGCCGTCCAGCCAGTTGTAAGCGCCGCACAGGCCGAGTCGCTCCGGCGTTATGATGCACACATGAGTCGGCGCGTAAGACTGGCACAAGGTGCAAGAGTAGAACGTATCCACGCTCTCGTCGGTCATGCCGGCCACGCGAGCATCGCGTTCGGCGTAAGCCTGTCTCGCTTCCACGAGGATTCGGTCCACATCCTCCTGCTTCGTGTATATCGTCACCTGAACTTTATCCACTATGCCGCCGAACTCCTCGTGGAACAACGCGTGGACTATGGCTCCGAAGTGTCTGGCGCGGAACCCGGCCTTGAATGCATCTTTATGCACGCGCATCCAGATCAGGTCCCGCTGCCCCATGTGGAATATGCCCATGGCGCCGTTTATAAAGGTATGCAGCTTCCTCTCGAGGATGGATTCGAATTCCTTCTGCATCTTCCTGCCGGCCACATCTATCACCATCCCGAAAGGCATGGCCTTGCCTACCGGGCAGGAATCTATGTCCGGCCCGACGAGCGTTATCTTGTTGTCTTCCACCTCGTCCAGCGATTTCATGCGGACGTATTCGAAGGCCGTCGAGTACTTGCCTCCGAACTCGAGCTGCATATCCTCTCGCCTGACCCGCTCGCCCTCGAATGCTGCGCTGTACTTGACCGGTATCGGAACCTCCTTTACCTTTACCCTCACGCCGCGCACCTCAATGCATCTCGACACGATCTTGTCATGATCAAGCTCGCGC
>CALKMO010000032.1 GCA_937991785.1 uncultured bacterium
TGGAGAACTACATGGAAAAAATGGTAACGAACCCGAAGGTCGTCCACGCCGTCACCGACCGCGTGTGCGAATTCTATTACGAGGCCAACGAGGTGTTCTTCCGGGCGGCCGGCGGGGAAATGGACGGATTCTTCTTCGGGAACGATTTCGGCACGCAGGCGGATCTGATATGCAGCCCGAAACATTTTGACGAGTTCATAATGCCGTGGTTCCGCAGATTTACCGAACAAGCGCACCGGTACGGCTATCAGGTGATCCTGCACTCGTGCGGCGCGATCCATAAGGTGATAGGCCGCCTGGTAGACGCCGGGGTTGACTGTCTACACCCGCTCCAGGCTCGCGCCCGGAACATGGATGCTGCGACGCTGGCACGGGATTTCAAGGGACGGATCGCATTCATGGGCGGGATAGACACCCAGCATTTGCTCGTGCACGGAACGCCGGAGGAGGTCAAAGCGGAAGTTCGGCGCGTGAAGGATCTGCTGGGACCGAACCTGATCGTCAGCCCGAGCCACGAGGCCGTGCTGCCGAACGTTCCGCCGGAGAATATCGAGGCGATGGCGGAGGCGGCCGTAGAATAGGATGCTTGGAAGGCTGGCGCGTCCGGCGGCCTCGGCGCTTTAGACGGTGTTGGTTTGGGATGTTGGAGGCAAAGGGACGGATGTCGAAGGCAAGCAGGCCGAAAGAAATATGCAGGGCCGAAGTCATATACGAAGGGTATGTGCAAGGGGTGGGATTTCGCGCGACCGCATGTTCTGTCGCCGCCGGATTGGCTGTTTCGGGGTATGTAAGGAATAGACGGGATGGGACTGTGGAACTGGCAGCGGAGGGGGAAAGAGAGGAGATCGGCAAGCTTCTTGCCGGCATCCGGGCCCGCATGGGGAGACACATACGGGACGAAAGGGTAACGTGGGGACCGGCGAGGGGCGAGTTTTCGGATTTCAACGTGCAGTATTGAAGGCGCCGCGCGGAAGCCAAAGGGACCTCGCGACCCGCCTCGATAGCGCTCACTTTCAGAAATGGGCTTCCTAAATTCCATGCGGGTCAGGAGGGCTGCGGTATGCTGCTGAAGCCGACCGACATTATTTGCGACCTGAACAAGCGAAGACTCGCAGGAAGTTCCCGCACCAATCCGCCGGCCAGCGGCAGCGGATCGGTCCGGCCGGCGGTCGGAATCGCCCTGTGCTTGCCGCGCTTGTTTTCGACCGTCGCCACGCTCTCCGCATGCGCTCTGTGTCTTTCCATAGGCGATTGCGCGGCCGGCGATGCGGATCCGGCCTCCCGCATCAAAACATCCAGGATAAAGCTGGACTATCAGAACGCCGATATATCGTCCTTCGTCGCGAAGCTCGCGGCTGACTCGGGCATCCCTTTCGTGCTGGACAATGAGGGCATAGCCGCCGACAGGCCGTTCGAAACGCTCGACAAAACATCAAAGATGTTTCACTTGGCCGGATTCCAAGGAAGCGAGGCGCCGACGTGCATGGTCGAGTGGGTGGACGAGCGGCCGAGGATCACGCTCCAATCGCGGAAGGAAATACCGGTCGAGGCTGTGCTCGAAGACGTGTTAGGGAGGCTGGGGCTTAATTGGAAGCTCGACGGCGCCCGCATACTCATCACCACCGAGAAGCGCGCGCCGCGCGAGATATTGACGCGCACGTTCGTGCTAAGGTACGCGGAGGGAATACCGGACGAGACGCGCGGAGTATACGGAGTGGACAGTTCCTACGTCCAGACGGTGGGCGAGTTCGTACGCCGGATGGAGGTTCGCCTGAAGCTGGAGAAGGACTTGCGTTACCCGCTATCGATATCGTACAGCCCGAACGCCAAGACCGTAACGCTCACCGGTACGCCCGCCCAGGTCAATGCCGTCCTCAAGGACGTGGACCCGGCCACGTGGGATCTTCCCCTGCCGAAGCAGCCTCGAACGCAGGAGCAGGCGGACGAGGAGTTCGTTGCCTACGTGCGGCTGCGGGCGGCCGAAATACCGGTCAAGGATACCGAAAAGATATTGAACATGTTGGGCGACCTGGCCGGTGACGATCCGGCAAGGCGACGGCGCGTATATGCCGAGGCGCGGGGCATGGGCAGGGTCGCATGTGTACTGGCAGGAAAGGCGCTCAACAGCCCAGACCCTGAGCTGCGCCAGCGCGGTCTCCACCTGACAAGGCTCATAGTCGAAAACGAAGCCCTTGATCTGGCCGTGGGATGGGCCTTCGCGGACGATCCGGACGCGTTCCTGTCCGAGTCGTTATGCTCGCGCAGGTGTTTGGCCATGAACGGCGGCCGGCCCCCGGCCCGCCCCGTAAAGCCTTCGGACCTTGTGAAGGCGCCTTCCGCTATCCTGATTTCGATGCGCAAGGATAGAGCCGCCGTCCTAATCCCATATGCTGCGAAGGCGTCGGAAAGGTGGTCTCACGGGGCCGCCGGAAACCATCCCCGCCTGGGCAAGTACTTCGCTATACGTTTGACCTTCGAGAACGGATGGAAACTGGAGACCGTCGGTTCGTGGAACGCCGTATTGGACAGAGCATTCTTCGGCGCCACGGCGGAGCCGGCTGAAGAATGAAAGCGGACACAAGCCGAATCGGAAAGCCGTTTCGAGCTTTGTGTGCCGTTAGCCTGAGGCGATTACGGCGGATATTTTTCGGAGCGCAATTCTCCGCAATGCACGCCGATCCTTCCGCGGAAGGCGCTCTCGAGCCTGCCTTAGCCGTTTTATATTGACGGGCTTTTCATCTCGGCTGGAGCTTCGGCCGCTGCCGCCGACCCCCGACCCTTTTTAAGCCTTCGGGCCTCCGATTCCCAAAAGATGTCGCGTATGGCTAGCGCTTAGTCGGTTGGGTCGAAGGTTTTCCCTCGCCCCAGTTAAGGCGCCCGCTGCGGCGGGTGCATGGCCGTAGATGTACGGATGCCATGGACAAGCGTAGAAGGCCGGGCGGCAACGTCCGATGGCTCGGCATCACAGCCAAACCGCCCCCGCCCTTCCGTTACCCTTTGCTCAGTTCGACTCTCCTCATCGAGGCCCCTCCCGGCAAACCCTCGATGAAAAGAGCATCGGTGCCCGGCGCTAAAAACTTTATGCAGTTATGGTTGAATAGGGCCGAGTTGTGGCGCTTTGCGCCCGATGGGACTCTGAAGGACAAAAATGTCGTCGGCGGCTTTTCGGTCCGCGCCACTACGCACGTCGTCGGACC
>CALKMO010000033.1 GCA_937991785.1 uncultured bacterium
GATATCGCCGGCCGGCGGGCTGCCAGGCAGCATCGCGAAAGCCTCGGCAACGTACCGCTGTGCCAGCGATTCTACCCTGTCCGCATTAACGCAACCCCTGTAAAAGCGGCAGTCGCCAAGCCGTCTGTGCCAGGCTTCGAACATAGCCGCGTCGCCAGCTGCGCGACGCGAATCGTGGCACAATATCAGTTTCGGCTTGCCCTCCGCGTAGATGTTTCCGAACCCGCCCGCAAGCAGATCCTCGACATCCGGAAAACAGATGCTCTCGGAAGGTATAAGGATCAGATGTTCCCACTGGCGATATCGTTCGGCGTCCCTTGTTCCGGTCACTATGGATTTGCATGTCTCGCGCGGAGCGATGGCGAACATCGAAGCCTCCTTCCTCGGCGGCAAACTGCACGGCGGCTTGACCGCTATCCGGAACGCGTTCTCCTCCCTCCCCCGCCTTTCGTTGTCCGCGATCGGCCGATTTGTTTGGGGAAGGAGCCTTGGAGACACGATCGCCTGCGATATTCGATCGCGCGCCTCGTTTTCTCAGGCGCATACTATTCTTCCCGGCGCGTTCTTCGCGGACGCGACCATTCTCATATACGCTTTGGCACAGAGTGTCAAACGCTCCGGCGCACCAGTGAGGCGGTCGCACTGCCTGCGGACGACAGAAAGATTTCCGCGGACTCGCAGCGGCTTTACCCGACGCTTCACAGTTATCGCCCGGCGCAAGGATGCCTTTTCCCCGATTTTTACCCCAAAAGTTTTCAGAGAGCGCCGGGCGGGAAACGAAGTCTTCAGCTTAGGGATCTCCAGGCCGTCCTCCCCGAGTTCGCTGCAGCACGAATTCACATCGCAATGGCTTTGTTGCGTAATTCGCGCCATAACTCTATTCGAAGCAATGAGTTGAGCGAAAAAGCACTTGCTGTAAGCCCGCGTTATAACTTTTTGTTTGGCAAGGTCTTATGCCTTTTATGCAACAAAGCCCATCGCAATGGCTTTATTGCATAAAAGACGCAAGGCGTTGCCAAGCAAAAAGTTATGACGTAATCTCGCGGCAAGCGCGTTTTCACTCAATCCCTTGTTGCACATAGAGTTATAGCGCAAATCATGCAACAAAGCCCATCGCAATCGGATTTGCTTCCGCGATCACCCGTTGCCGGCTACGGTCTGAACAGTAAATGGCAATATGCCTTCCGGAAGCGGACGCGCATTGTGCGCGGATATGTTTCGATTCCGGTCTGCGATATATACCGCTATGAATAGCGCGCTCCAAATTAAGAAAAATTGTCCGCCAAGTTTCGGTCCGCTTTTCTTGTCTCGCGCAGGTCCGCAAAAAGCGAACTTATCCCGAGCTGTCCCCGAGAACAGCACCCCGAAGCGAAAGAAGTTAGGATTTTAAAATACTCCTGTTCCATTAAACGCCGACTTGCTCAACAGGGGAGATGGGGGTATATTAGCGAGCGGTTGAATCGCGGCGCAGGGCCGCGAAAGATCTAAGCGGCGTGAGGACGATTCCCCTGGCGATATAGGCAGACGGGGAATGCGCGTCCGGATTTGTAGAGGGGGGATAGCCAAGTAACGATGATCCGAGTTGAAGCCCGGCCGGGGGAGTCTCTCGAGAAGACGCTGAGGCGTTTCAAAAAACAGTGCGAAAAGGAAGGCCTTACTAAAGATTTGAAAAAGATCGCCTTCTACGAAAAGCCCAGCGAGCGGAAACGGCGCAAAGCACGCAATTCGCTAAGAAAGACGGTCAAAGGAACCCGGTTCTGACGAATGTTCCCGCATTGCTGCGTTCCGCCGGCGGGGAAAATCTCTCGATAGATCGTGTCGCTCCTCCGTTCCGCTGTTCAGCCGGCGGCTCTTGACTGAGATGCGGCGCGATCCGTCAGGTAAGATTCGCCGAAACTCGCAACTGCGGCACTTGGGATCGGCATGCATTTTGCCGCTCTTCAGTCATCAGGGCAAGGGAGAGACCGTATGGCCCTGCCGGCGATTCTCGCCAGGAACCTCACGAAGGATTATGCGGATGCGTTTGGGATTCCGCGCATTAGGGGGCTGGACGGACTTATCTTAGAAGTTCCGCCCGGTCAGGTATTCGGCCTGATCGGACCTAACGGTTCCGGCAAGACGACCACCATCAAGCTCCTACTTGGGCTGATATTTCCTTCCTTCGGCAGCGCCGAAGTGCTGGGGCATCGTCCCGGTTCCCTGGCCGCCAAGTCTAGGATAGGGTATCTGCCCGAGGAAATCGCCCTGCCGCGCTTTCTGACCGGCGAGGAGGCGTTGGAGTTTTACGGAAGGCTTTTCGACCTGCCGCGGGAGACCAGGCGCAAGCGGATAGCATCGCTGCTTGAACTGGTGGGCATGAAGGCTCCTGCTCGGCGACAGATACGGACCTACTCGAAGGGCCAGGCCAGGCGCATCGGATTGGCTCAGGCCCTGATCAACGATCCGGACCTTGTCATCCTCGACGAGCCGACCTCCGGCATGGACCCGATAGGTTCACGCGAAATCAAGGATCTGATCCTTCGTCTGAAGGAGCAGGGCAAGACCGTACTGCTGTCTTCCCATCTGCTGGCCGACGTGGAAGATGTTTGCGATCGTCTGGCGCTCCTTGAAAGAGGCCGTGTCCGCATGATGGGGACCGTCGCGGAACTGCTCGAGTCTAGGGACGAAGTGACATTTGCGGCGCGCGGGATTAATGAGGGCGGCATGGCCGAGATCGAAGCGGCGATACGCCGTTGCGGCGAGCTGCTTTCCGTATCTCGACGCCGTGAAAAGCTTGAGGAACTCTTCCTTCGCGTCATAAGGAGCGGGAAACCGGGAGACGGTGGGACGGAGGTCCGCGGCTCGGCCGAAGGCGGCCGTTCGGGATCCGGCGCCGGAACCTCATCCGGCGCTGATTCTCCGACCGCCGCCGGGCCGGCATAGGAAGCCGGCACCTGCGCGCCGAAGAGCTTCAGGGAGAGAGTCGCGAGGACGGACCCGCTGGAGGCTCAGAGGCGGGACTAGGGACCTTTTGCATAGGGCGTGGCGGGGCGATGGATATCGAAGGCGGCAGGGAGCTTGTCGCTCCAGGTGCGGCCGAGGCAGCGTGCTTGTTTACGATGGCGGCCGGCGTCCTCACCGCCGCGATCTCCACGACGTTCAGGCGGCGGCTAGGCCAGGTCGCCGCGGCCGGATCGGTTTCGTTCCGCGAAGCGCTGCGCGACGGGACCTTTCCGGCTGTCATTTTGATGTGCGCGATTCCAGGTCTTGCGGCGGTATCGAGCGAGGCCGACGGGACGCCGCAGGGCCGCCTTCGACTCGTCCTCGACTGGACTCTCAACGGCGGCGCTTGGGTCTGCGCATTGGCGACATGCATCCTTTCGGCGGTGTTCGCTGTCCGAGACGCGGATGGCAGCCCCGAGCCCACGATCCTGATGAAGCCGGTTCCAAGGTACGTTCCCTTGATCGGCCGAGCGGCGGGAATAGCGGCGATGAACGCCTGTTGGCTGCTGTGGGTCGGCATGCTTGCCTGTGCGCTTTCGTGGTGGGGACTGAGACGCGAAGAGCGGGCCGGAATGGATGCGGAGTCGTTATACGGCGAGGTCTTCAGCCCGGCGTCGCTGGCGCTTCCGCTGGAGGCCGCGGATGGAACAGATGCGGACGTAAGGCTTCTGCGGCCGGGCGGCAAAGTATCCTTCAATTTCCCTCCGACGTCCGTATACGGGCCCGAACAGCTCGACCTGCGCGTACGCATGTACTCCGGCGCCGGGTTCCACAAGCGCCTGGCGTGCACGGTAACCGTAAGGAATCCGGATACTGGGGCGATGATTAGAGAGATCGTTCGGGCAGTGGCCGGACGCACATACCGCATACAGGTCGGGAAGGAGCTGGTCTCCGGGAAGAACGGAACGGTCGTCGAGTTCACCTCCTTGGCTTCGCCGGATGCTCCTCACGATAAGTATCTGGACGGCGAATGGTACAAGGGGCACATCGCGCTGCCGCCCGCCGAGGCTGCGCGGTTTGCGATACCTGCCGGGGGGCCGCTGCCGGCTCTGGCAAAGGTCCTTGGGATCTTCTTCCTCAAGGATGCCGCATTGGCCTTGGCGATATGCTGCTGGGCTGGCGCGGTGTCGTTCCCCATCGCCGGCGCGCTGGGGCTTTTCCTGTTGCTGGCCGGCGAGACGTCCGGCTTCGCCCGGGCGATATTGCTGCCGCCTGTTGCGCGGGGGGTGGCGATCCCCGAAGACGAGGCTCTCCATCGGAAAGCAATAGAGGCGATGTTCCTGCCGCTGCCGGACTTCGGGGCGGTAGGCGGTATGGAGAAAGTACTGGCGGCCGAACACATGCCTTGGTCGGCGATGGCGCGCGCCTTTACGACGTGGGTATTGTTGTTTGCCGGGCCGTGGGCGATTGCGGGCTGGCTGGCGTTCCGCCGCAGGGAGATCGGCGCATGAAGGCCGGCAATGACGATATGCTCAAGATGTCGTTCGCGGAGCGCCTAAGGACTATGGCGGCGGCCCTGCGGCCTACCCGCGCCCAGGCAGCATTCGCCGCCTTCGCCTGCCTATTGGCGGCCGCCGCCCTCCCCGTCCAACTCAGCGCGGATCGCCATCGCCGCGAGGCGCGCATCGCTTTGATCGCCGACTTGGATTCGAAGGATCCGACCGAGGCGGGTTTGCTCGCGCTAGGCGGATTCCGGGGCATAATCGCCGATGTCCTTTGGATGAAGGCTATACGCGCCCAGGATGCAAAAAAATACTACGAGATAGTGCCGCTTTGCGAGACCATACTGCGCCTCCAGCCGAATTTCGTGCAGGTCTGGGTCTACCATGCTTGGAACATGGCCTACAACCTGGCTTCCGCGAGCGCCGGCCCGGAAGAGCAGTGGCATTGGATAGACCAGGCCATAAAGGTGCTCCGCGAAGGCGCCAGGCGAAACGACAAAAGTGCGGACATCTATTGGGAGCTGGGGTTTATTTATATGCACCGTCTATCCCCCAAGATGCTGAAAGGCGCTGCGGATTACGTGCTCGATAGGATGAATCCGTATCGGGAAGAGGGCGAGCCGCCGCCTCCTCCCGGAACCCGCGCCGATCCTCTCGATCACCTCCGTTATGCCAAGAGATATTTCAAGATGGCTATGGAACGGCCGGGGGACATTCCGCTGTACAGCGAACGCCCCTACGGCTTGTGCCTGGAGGCGCTCGGGGAATGGGACGAGGCGGAGAAATGGTGGCTTGAGGTGATAGAACGGTGCCGGCGGCGCGGCGTGCCGGACGGGAGCATAAGGGACAACCTCAGATATCTGTACCTCGAAATGATGGACGCGTGCGATACGAAGGCGGCGGAGCTGGATGAGCGGGCGCGCGCCGTCGCCGGAGAGTTCGACGCCTATTCCGCCGGACGACTCCGCGCCGCCGCGACCGAACTGAGAGAGAAGGCCGCCGCGGCCTACGGTCGGATGCGCGCAAATCTGCCAGAGGTGACGGGAGATTACGCCTCGCTGCTGGAATCGCACAGGCGCGACAAGGCCGGCCGAAGATCCGAACCTGCCGATTCCGGAAGATAGGTCCGGCCAGTAGTTTCCGACGGGCAAAGCCTGGTTCGACATCCATTTCGGCTCGGCGGCCTGTCGCGCCGCATCTGGTCGCAGTCCTTTACGCGAGGAATGGATTTTCCCGGAGCGGAAATTACTGCGAAGAATAAAGCGCCAACCTTATACAGGCGATGCCGGATCAGGGCGGGTAAGATTTCGCCGTTTCCTCGCCCCGCAACACCGCCAGGGCGCCTGCGGCGAGCGCCTCCATCTCGCGCTCGCCGGGTATGACCATGACCGGAGCGATGAAGGAGACTCGGTTCCCTATCAGGCCCGTGAACATAGCCGAGTGCGCGAGACCTCCTGTAAGGACGATAGCATCCACCTTGCCCGATAGCGCCACGGATCGCGCGCCTATCTCCTGCGCCACCCTGTAAGCCATCGCCTTGTAGACGAGCTCGGCCTTTCGGTCGCCGTTCGCGATACGCCTTTCGACTTCCCTCGCGTCGTTTGTTCCCAGGTGAGCCACCATGCCGCCGCGCCCTCGGATCATGGACATTGCCTTTTCGATGGGCGGATTTTCCGCCAGACAGAACTTGGCGAGATCGGCGGCTGCGATAGTGCCGGAGCGTTCCGGGGAAAACGGGCCTTCGCCGTCGAGGGCGTTGTTGACATCCACGGCCCTGCCGGCTTCCCACGCAGCCACGGAAATTCCGCCGCCGAGATGCGCTATGACGGCTTTGGTTTCGTCCGGGCGGAGGCCGAGCCGGCGCGCCGCCTCGCGCAGCGCGGCCTTCTGGTTCAGCGCGTGGAAAACGGACCTTCTCGGGAAGGCAGGGTGTCCGGTCGTTCGCGCCAGATCGCTCAGCTCGTCCACTACCGGCGGGTCAACCACGAACGCTGGTATGCCCATAGACGCAGCGATCCGGCGGGCGATTATACCGCCGAGGTTGCACGCATGGTGGCCTCCGATTCCGGCCTTCAGGTCGGCCAACATGGCCTCGTTGACCAAGTATGTGCCGCCCGGCATCGGACGCAGCAGACCGCCGCGAGCGGAAACGGCGTCGAACCGCGCCGAGGCGCCCTCGCGTGAGCCGACCAAGTCGGCCACCACCCCGGCCCGGAACTCCTCTTGGTCGCATATCAAGGGAAATTTCGCCAACTCTTCCGCGGGATGGCTCAGCGTCTCCTTCCAAAGGGGATGGTCGTCATCGAATACGGCGACGCGCGTCGAGGTCGAACCGGGGTTGATGGTGAGGATGCGGAATCTGCCCATGTTTTTTGCGCCAGCCCTCTTCTCCTTCCCTTCATACGCAGAAGACCGGAAACCCTAAGATGGCCCAGCCAGCTGCCCGCAGCGTCGCGCAGCCAGCCTGAATATCCGGAGCGCCCGGTCCGCCGGCTCCTTGCCGTCCGTGCTCTCAGCCGTTCGTGGATTTAGGCTGCGTGCCTAGCAGGGCCGCCAGGCAAACCGAAAAGTATTTGCTTTCCGCCGTATCGGCCCTTCCTGTCATCGCCACCGGGACTTTGCCGCCTACGAGCACCGAGGCCAGCGGCAGGTAGGCGAAGTGAGCCAGGACCTTGTAGACGAGGTTCCCCGACTCGACGTCCGATACCACCAGGATGTCCGCGCAGCCGGCCACCGGCGATGAGATCCCTTTTGTCTGCGCCGCCTCTCCGCTCACGGCGTTGTCGAGCGCCAGAGGGCCATCTATGATCGCGCCGGGTATCTGGCCGCGCTCGCCCATCTTGGCTATTATCGCCGCGTCCGATGAGGAAGGCATATGCTCGTAATTGATGGTCTCGCTGGCTGACAGCAGGGCCACTTTCGGGCGTTCCCAACCCAGGAGCCTTGCCGTCCCTATGGCGTTCTTAACGATGGCGACTTTTGTATCCAGATCCGGGCGGACGTTGACGGCAGCGTCGGTAATGGCCAGGACGCGGCCGATCTTCCTTATCTCGAAGAACGCCAAGTGCGACAGTACGGCATCGCCGTCCATGAGTCTGTCGTCGCCGCGCATGGCCTGCGGTATCAGCAGCGGCGTGATGCGCCCGCTCGCCACGGCCGCCGCCTTGCCGCTTGCGGCCATCTCCATGCACGCCTTCAGGCCGGCGGCGTCGTCTCCGTCCACGCCGAGGAATGAGAAGCCCGGAAGCGCTCCGCCGGCGATCTCCTCGCACCGGTTCCGACTCTCGGCCATCACCGGCCGCAAAAGTCCTTCGGAAACCGCCCGCGCGAGGGCCGCGAGTATCTCCTTTTCGGCTCCGACGACGGCCACCGTTACCGGCGCCAGCCTGCCTGATTTCAATCTTTTTGGTATGTCGCGGAGCGCAACCAGCGGCGGCATCCTCCATCCTCCCTCCCTGATTTACATCCCGGCCGCACGAACATCTTGATATCCGCCTGGCGAAAACCCTATGGGTGCAGGCCGCGCCACGGCTCTCACGGAAGTTGCTCATCGCGGCATCGGTTCGCCTCGCGCATCGTGCGAGGAACCCTACGCTCCAAGTCAACCTGCCCGGTCTCGGCCGGTATCAGCATCGGCGCACCGCCCGGACTCGGCGGAAGTCACGATGGCCAGGGCCGCCGACAAGAGGCGGAAACGCGGCGGGTCGGCCCTCGAGTTGACCAGAACAGGGAACGACAGGCCGACCAACATTCCGCATACGTCGGCATCCGTCAGGTGCACCAATGCCTTGTAGCATATGTTCGCCGCCTCGATATTATGCGCTACCAGTATATCCGCCTTTCCCGCCACCGGCGAGCGTACGCCCTTGATCCGAGCCGCCTCCGGGCTGACCGCGTTGTCCAGCGCCAGCGGCCCGTCTATCACGCACCCGGGTATCTGGCCGCATTCGCTCATCTTGGCCAGCAGGGCGGCATCCACAGTGGACGGCATGTCCGGGTAAAGCACCTTCTCGGTGGCGGCAAGCATCGCCACCTTAGGCGCCGATACCCCAAGGCGGTGGGCGACCCACACCGCGTTCCGAACTATCTCTACCTTGGTCGGCAGGTCGGGGCTGATGTTGACTGCCGGATCGGTTAGGATCATCAGACGGTCGAAGCCTGAGATTCCGAATACGGCTATGTGAGATAGGCGCCCCGAAGCGCCGAGCGCTCGCCTTTCGACCAGCAGCGCGTGCATGAACTTGCCCGTGGATATCATGCCCTTGCTCAGCGCACGCGCCTCGCCGGACTTGACAAGGTCTATCGCCATTCCCATTGCGACGGCGTCGTTGGCCTGGTGTATCACCTTGTGCGGCGAAAGATCCATGCCGATCTCGCGGGCTAAGGTCTCGATCCTGTTGCCGTCGCCTATCAGTATCCAGCGGCAGAGCCCTTCCTTGTAAGTCATGTCCACGCCTTCGAGCACCGAAGTCTCGTGCGCCGCGACGACGGCGATGTTCGCCATCCCGCACCTTTTCGCGCGCTCCACCAGTTCGGCAGTAGAACGGATCGCTTCCACGTAATTCTCCATGCTCCGGCTCTCGGCCGCCAACCCGCCTCCCGCACGAAACGGGG
>CALKMO010000034.1 GCA_937991785.1 uncultured bacterium
TGTCTACCGGATAGGTCCCGTTGGCTATAGCGTCGTCGAAACGCCTGCCGCCAAGGACATCCTCGGCCGTCAAGGTATAAAGGCATTCTGCATGGCGCGTTTCCCTGATGCCGATGTACGAGGCCATGGAGACCAGGGAGACATATTCGCCCATCTGGAAATTGTTTCTCAATATGTCGCATATGGCGCGCACCTGGCGGCGGGCCTCCATCTCGGCTTTCGTGAGCTGATCGGCATCGGAACAATCCGCTCCGGGAACCCGCGTCCCTGCAACCATCGTGTCGTCAACCGACCCGACGGCGTGCATGTACCAGAGGAAACCGTTCTTCAACGCGTTAGTGAAAGTCGGGTTGAAGACCGCCTTGTTGAGCGAAAAACCGGGGTTGTGGCGCTGGAGAGTCCCTATTCCACGGATTATGGCACAGGTCGTGGGCGGCTGAAGGTCCTCCAGTTTCCGGAACGGCAGGCCCATCCTTGCGATGAGGTCGCCGTCGCCGCTGGCGTCCACGAAGAACGACGCCCTGATGGCGCGCCTTCCTGTTTTGTCCTCTATGATAACGGCCTCGAGCCTGCCGTCTCTGACGACAGGCGCGCAGAAACGAGCGTGCAGGAACGGGCGCACCTTGTGTTCGCACACCAGCGCGTCCAGCTCGATCTTGAGTTCCTCCGTGTTCAGAACGAAGTTGCCCCGGCCGCCGTCCATCTCGATAACGGCCCGCCTTTTTTTCAGCCGTTCGATCGTCTCGAGCGTGAGTCCGCCTATGATGCGGCGCTCGCGCCGTTCGTCGTACAGCTTGTGCCAGACGTTTACCAAACCGGCCGTCGCTACGCCTCCGAAAAACCCGTTGTTTTCCACCACGACCGCCTCGGTACCCATCCGCGCCGCCGCCACGGCGGCGAAAACTCCAGTGCAGCTGCCGCCTATCACGCACACGTCAGCCTCGGCCGCCAGGGGTATCTCCCGAGCTTCTTCGCGTATGCACCCGGCCATCCTGGTCTTTCCCCCTCTCCCTCTTGCGATTCCCTTGCTTCTCGAACGTCCTCCGGGGGAAAACTGCCGCGGCTTGTGATCCGCCGCTGCCTCTTCCGCCGCCGATTCCCTGCAGCCTTTACTCAACCCGCTTCCCGCTGCCCCGCTTATTCCCTCGCCAGGTTGTTGAAAAGGTTGATCAGGAAATCCTGGACGTTGGTCAGTATAGGCACGTTCTGGAACGATCCTCGGTTGGCCAGCTTGTCCGCCGAAAATTCGCTCATGTCCACTATGTAGAAGTACACCGGGCGAACGCTGCCGTTCGGAAGCACCTTGTAGCTCGGCGTCATGTTGCCGAAGGCGATGGTATGGAGCTGCGTGGCCAGGGCTATGACCGTCGTTGCCTTCCTGGCATGAACGCGCATGGCATCCTGGGCGGCGTAGACGTCCGCTATGACTTCCGGCAGAGGCCCGTCGTCGCGAATCGAGCCGGCCAGCACATACGGCACGCCCTTCTCCTCGCAGGCGTGCATTATTCCGTCCGTAAGTCCCAGTTCCTCCAGCGTCCGGCGGATCGAACCGAACCGTCGCGCCTTGTTGAGTATGTCCAGGTGGTGGTAGTGGCCGAGGGGCCTTAGTTCCTGGGTATATATGTCCTGGCCGAGGCCGGTTCGGAACGCGGCGGCCTCCAAGTCGTGGGTGGCCAGAGCATTCCCGGCCAGCAGGGCCTGGCAGTAGCCGCGGCGGATAAGCTCCTGCATGGCTCGGCGCGAGTCGTGGTCGAAGGCCACCGCAGGCCCAAGGACCCATACCACGTAGCCGCCGCTTGCGCGCTCGTATCGCAGCAGGTCGTACAGCTCGTCGTAGCTTCGGCTGAATGGTGTTTCGCGGGTGCCGCGCGTTCGGAAAGCGAATTTATCCCGGCGGCCGGCGTTCAGGTTGGGGAAGCCGTCGGTGTGGACATATATACCTTCTTCACCGTTCTCAGTGCGGCCGACGACGACCGGATCGCCGGCTTGCAGGCTGCGCATCTCCACGGCTTCGACATCCCGGTCCCTAACCACAAGCACGCAGTCCATCCGGCTCTCGCGCGCGAGTGCCCACCGTCCGCCGGGCAACTTTACGTACTCCGGGAAATTGGAGGTGGCGTGGAATCCGTCCGGAGCTATGCCGCGCGCCGGGGCGGGGGCGATCCTTGCCGGCGGCGCGGACGCCATCGGTTCCGCTTCGAAATCGGGAGGCTCATACTCTGGAATAGCGAACGCCATTTGCATCCTGCCCTCGGCAGCCGCGATCCGCCGCATATAGGCGCGCGCGGCGGCCGTTCCAGTATGCGGCGCGCCCAAGACCCATCGCGACCGCCCTCGTCCCGCGCGGAAGCCATCCCCCGGAGACCGCTCCGGTCCGGCCGCGCCTCGGCCGCGACGGCCTTCGCTCTTTTTCTCGTTCCCCCTGCGGTCGGCGGATCGCCGGATGCCGGCGATCATCGCCCCGCCGGTAGATCTATTCCCGATTCGAACGGCGGGTCCCGCCGGAGCGATCAGGTCCCTTCCCGCCACGAGCCGAGGTATCGAACCTGCTCCTCCGTCAGCCTGTCGCACCGGACGCCCATGCTCCGAAGCTTCAGCTCGGCCACCTGCTTCTCCACTTCCGCCGGCACCTCGTGCACCTTCGCCCCCAGCCTGCCTTCGTTCCGCAGGACATACTCGCACGTCAGCGCCTGAGTGGCGAAGCTCATATCCATC
>CALKMO010000035.1 GCA_937991785.1 uncultured bacterium
TTCTGCGTCGCGCTCCTGGACCAGAAGCTGCGGCTGATAGACGATCAGGAGGTATCTTCCGGTACGCTGACTACGACGGTCGTCCATCCGCGCGAGGTGTTCGCTCCGGCTATACAGCGCAGGGCTGCATCCATCGCCGTCGTCCATAATCATCCGTCGGGCGACCCATCCCCCAGTGGCGAGGACAGGGCGGTGACCAGGCGGCTGCTCGAGGCGGCCGAGATAACAGGCATCGAACTGCTCGATCACGTCATAATCGGCGACGGATGCTTCTTCAGCTTCGTCGAGAAGCGGCTGCTGTAGGGCCGCTGCGCCGCTTGCGGACTGGAGCGAAACTTCTGCGGGGGCGATGATGCCTTGCTTCACAGCCTCACGAATAGAGCTTCCCGCCGGCCGGGCGTTCCTCTCCTCGCGCTTTACCCCGAAAAAAACTTTTCGGAGAACGTCAATCGGGACCCTGCGCCCGGCGTCTCGTTCTTGCTTTGGCTCCCCATACCGATCCGCCGCCTCGCGAGCCGGTTGCGATGTAAACTTGCGTGGCGTCGGTTCGGAGGAGACGCGGAAGAAAAAAGCGAGACGACAGGGTTCGTTTAATGTTCGGCGCTCTATAAAAACTTCTGGGGTAAAAATCGAGGGAAACGCCGAGTTCGAGATGCGCGCTCTCTATGAAACGTTGAGGTAAAGCCGCCCCGCTAGCGCAGAAATCTCCCTGTCGTCCGCAAAAAGCGCAACCAGCTCCGCCCGGCGGGTTTGCATGGCGACCGGCCGCTCTCCGCGCCATCCCGGCATCCTCGCATATGGCCGTCCCTCCGCCCTGGCCGGCAACAATCTCCGATTTTCCTCGTTCCGGATTTAGGCTATACTACGGATGCAACATGGCCGCGCTCATGTGAATTCTGCTGTAACGATGAAATGAAGAAACGGGGATAAGGGGCTGCTGGAAGCGAGGAGGGGACAGTAGTGACTCGCAAGGAATTGAACCTAGCTATTTTCGAGGGGAGGGCGACGAAAGTTCTCTGGCAACCCCGCCTGGAGACATGGATCAGGCACCACATGGAGCGGGGGACGATGCCCGCGCGGTTCAAGGGACTGAGCGCGCTGGAGATATACGACAAGCTGCGTTGCTCGGTCCGCTACGCGGCCAGCCGCGGCATCGAAAGGTACCAGGAGCCGCTGGACATAGAGCGCGGTGAGAGGCGCGAGGGGAACGTCTGCACCACTTGGGTGCGCATAAGCGCCGGGGAGCTGCGGACCGTCTACCAGGAGGTTTGGGATCCGCAGTACGGCTGCGTGAACAGGCGGATCGTCGAGTTTCCCGTCAAGACGGCGCGGGATTTGAAGACGCTAACGGCTTTGGTCGAACGCGAAAATTTCAGGGCGAATCAGAACGCCTTCCGTATGGCCGCGGAGGCCGTGGGCCATCGCGCCGAACCTGCCATGTTCCTGTCCAGCTCCGGTTTCACCGAGCTCATAAAGGAATACGCCGGTCTGGAAGGGACTTATTACCTGCTTACGGACCATCCGAAGGAAACGGAGGAATACCTGGAGGCATGCGATCGGCGCGACGACAGGATTATCGCGGCCGCCTTACAGCTTCCATGCCGCATATTCAACCTGGGCGACCATGCCACCAACGAATTCACGCCGCCGCCGATACTCAAGAAATATATGATCCCGCGCTGGCAGAAAATTTCGCGGCGTCTCGGCGGGGCGGGGCGGTTCGTCCATACGCACTGGGACGGACATTCGCGCCTGATGCTCCAGTACCTCCAGGAGACGGGGCTCCATGGCGTGGAGGCGCTCACGCCGAAGCCGATGGGCGACATGACGCTCGAGCAGATAAAGGAGGCGGTTCGCGACAACATCGTCGTGCTTGACTTGCTCCCAGCCATCCATTTCCTGGAAAACTATTCGATGAAAGAAGTCCTGGACTTCGCCAGGCGCGTCATAGATATGTTCGCACCCCGCCTTATCCTCGGCATATCCGACGAGATATCGCAGATAGGGCAGATCGAGAAGGTGGAGGCGGTGAGCGAGCTGGTGGACAAGATTTGCGGCCTGGCGGAGTAGGCGGCCGGAGGCGCTCGGCGGGGCGGATCGGCCGGGACGGGGATCGGGCGCTGCGGTTCAGATGGAAGCGGAGAGCGATTCGACGGCCGCGCCGAGGTTCTCGGCACAGGAGGCGGCTTGGCGCCGCATCGCTATCATGTCGGCGATAAAAGCGGGATTTCCGAGAAGGCGCGCGGCGAGCCTTGCGGGCCTGATGCGGCCGACCGAGTCCATCAGTTCCTCCAGCCCCTTCGGAAGTTCTTCGCCGGCGCCGTCGAGCACAACCTTGACAGCCGCCGCGGGGATTCCGGCCCGCGCGCAGAAGGCCGCGACGCCGGCGCTCTCCATGTCGACGGCGTCGGCGCCGGCGGCATCCGCCAGGGCCCGCTTCTCGGCGGCCGTACGGACGATGGTCGGCGAGCAGTACAACGTGCCTGAAAGGATACGGAAGCCGCGCTTGCGGCCGGATGCCGCGCCAGTTTCAGCCGCGGCGACCGCCGCTTCGATCAGCTTTCTCGAACACTCCCACGACCCGTCCGGCGAAACGATGCGGGACGGAACGAGCACATCGCCGCGGCGCAGGGTCTCATCGAGTCCTCCGCAAAATCCGACCGACACTACGGCCGCCGGGTCGCGCAGCGGCGAGGGCGGCGGATCGCCCGCCAAGCCGCGCATCGCAACGCACGCGCGGAACGCGGCCCGAAAAGCGGCCCTGGCGCCCATGCCGCCGGCGAGCATGGCGATGCGCCTGCCGCCGAGCGTGCCGATCCATGCGGAGTACGGATCGCGCTGGGCGTCGCCGGCGAAGGCGGCAGCCGGGATTGCGTCCGCACCCCAGGCGCCAATAGCGACGGCGCGCCGGCCGCCGTCCTCGGAACCGCTCGGCGCGGGCGGAATCCTGGGCGGCGCCGGAGCGGCTTGATCGGCAGCGGCCGCAGGCTCCGGCAGAGCCGCGCGGCGGACGCCGGCCGCCCGCCGCCGGATGCCGGCAAGTTCGGACCTGAACGCGGAGATAAAGACCAATCCCATCCCGTCCACCGGAAGCGTCGCACCGCGTTCGCCGCGGAGCTGCCTAGAAATCCTGTCCGCCTCCGCCGGGATCCTTCGGCAGGGCGTCCCTGATCTTCCTGAGCGCTTCGGCATCCAGCTTGTAGGCCTTCGATGCCTCGTCGTATTTTACCGGATACTCTTCGGAAGAAAGTATTCTTTGTATTTCGGCCTTGAGGCGCCCTTCCTTCAACTTTGCGTGAGCCTCGACCAGCTTGTCCGAAACGGCCGGATGCGCAACGCTGCGGAGCGCCGCGGCGAGTTCGCCGGCAAGCTGGGCGGGAACATGTCCGGAGGAGGCTATGTCGAGCAGGGCCGAAGCGGCCTTCGGCGAACCTGTCTGGCCCAAGGCGCGGATCACGGCGGATAGATACTGATAAGACCCTCCGCGCGCCTCGACCACCTGTTCCCTCTTCAGCGCCCGCAGCAGCATGTCGACGGAGGAAGGGCCGCATACCCTATGAAGCGCCGCGCAGGCCGCCTCGGCCAGCTGCGAATTCTGGCTTTCAAGCATTGGGATTACGACCGGCCCGGCGGAACGGTCACCCGCGGCCGCCAGTATCTGCAGCGCCGCCGCGTGGACGGCCGCCGATTCCCCGGCCTTCGGCTGGGGCTGCGACTTCAACCATGCGGTTATCGCGGGGCCGACCGATTCGTCCGCCATGTTCCTCAGCGCGCCGAGCGCCGACATGCGGATAGACTCGTTGGGCGAATTCAGGTGCTCGATCAGCGCCGGGACTGCGCGCCTGTCTCCGAGCCTTCCGAGCGCATCTATGAATGCGGCCCGCGCTTCAGATGCAGCGGTCTTCGTGTCGGGCGTCTTGATGGAGTTGAGGGCGCGCAGCAGCTGGGGTACGGTGTCCGGATCGCGGCTCGAAGCCAAACCGTAAGCGGCCGTAGAGGCCACCGAGGGGACGGGGTCGAACAGGATATCTACCAGGGCCTTCCTGGCGTCGGGATGCGGGATGTTTCCCAGCGCCTCCGCGGCAGCCCTCCGCACGTTGGGGTCGCGGTCGCCGCGCGCCAGCGTGGCCAGCGCATGGAACAGCCTTTCGTCGCCGGTCTTGCGCGCTATGAATATGGCCGACCTGCTGATCTCCGGGTCGGGGTTCCTCATCAGCGCCATCAGACCATCCACATCGAACTTGTCGCCCATAGAGCGCGCGCTGATTCGGTCCAGCTCGCGTGCCAGTTCCGACTTGGTATTTTTCTCCTCCGCAAGTTCGGCGGCGAGCCTTTCGATCCGTTCCGTCCTCTCGGCCTCGCTCCTTTCGAGTTGGGCGATCCTGGCCCGCAGCTCTCCGATCTCAAGCAGGAGCCTGTCCCTCTCCCGTCTCTTCTCCGCCTCGCGGTCGTCCTGGCCGCAGCCGAGTGCCGCCAGGGCGCAGCAGAATCCGGCCGCCATCCGCGCAACTCGGTTGAGGCGACCCGGCCGCCGGGCGGGTCGTACCGCCCGCCGGAGGAGCCGCGCCGGCTTCGCAAAGCCGTAGGCGGCGACCGCATCTATCGTCCCGAGGATTGAGCGCCTCGGCGCCGCTTCGGCCTGGATCCCAGCGCGCCGCCCAACGGAGCGCCGCACGGCAGCCGATCCCAAAAATCCCTCGATGTGGAGTTCCATCGGCGCAACTCCCGAAAATCAGCCACCCTTGCGATCGCGCCTCCCGGCTCGAAACCCGGAGCGGCCGCGCGCGGCTTTCGGCTTCGGCCGAGTCTTTGGCCGGAAGCGGAGCGCTGGGTGCATGCATCCGGTCATCGGCATCCTTCCGACGATACGTTCGGTTCGGCCGGCCTCCTCGTGAACTCTGCACCGCATCTCTGGCCGCGGCCGGAGCCTGGCCGCGATCAAGAATGGCCGGCGCATCTTCCCTCCACGGCGGGAGGTCACGCGACTTCGATATCTACGCCGAACGTCTCCGCGAACGCCTCGACCAGGCTCGCCTCGACATCCCGGCGCGAAGGGCATGCATCCCCGAGGCGTTCGCGAAGCGACGTCACCCTGTAATCCCTGATGCCGCATGGAATGAACAAGGAGAAGCGGTCCAGATTGACGTCCACGTTGAGGGCCAGGCCGTGGTACGCGACCCATCGCCTGACGGCTATCCCGATGGCGCATACCTTGCGCGGCCCGTCGGGGAAATCCAGCCATACGCCGGTCATGCCTGTTTTCCGGCGCCCGGAAAGACCCCAATGGCTCAACGTCCTGATGACTACATCCTCGAGCCGGCGCATATGCAATACCAGATCTTTCCCGAACAAGTTGAGCTGGAGTACCGGGTAGGCGACGATTTGCCCTGGGCCATGGTAAGTTACCGATCCGCCGCGGTCTGCGCGCACAACGTCTATGCCCATAGAACGCAGCGCATCGGCCGGGAGGGGGAGGTGTTCGTCCTTCGTGGTCCGACCGAGCGTTATGACGTCCGGGTGCGAGCACAGAAGCAGCTCGCCGGGCAAGCCGGGATTTTCGGCCAAGCGCGCGACGGTAAGCTTCTGGATCTCGAGCGCCTCGGAGTACGGTACGACCCCCAGATGCCTGGCCGGAATCGTCCGGAATCCCGCTGCAGCGCACCCCACGTCTTGACGCCCCCTCCCCAGGCGGGAGCCGGGACTAAGAACCGCCCCCGCGGCAACCGGCCTCAGGCCGTGTGCGTGCCCCTTCCCAGCGCGGCTCCGGCGGCTTCCATTATGGCTTCGGACATGGCAGGGTGCGGGTGTACCATCTCGGCCAAGTCTTCCAGCCGCGCCTGCAACCGCACCGCCAGCACGCCTTCGGAAATCAGGTTGGAAGCTCCGGCGCAAACGATGTGAACGCCCAGGACCCTGTGGGTCTGGGCGTCGCCTATGACTTTACAAAAACCTTCGATCTTTCCGTCGCAGTGCGCTTTGCCCAATCCCCTGAAATGGAATTTCCCGACCAGGACCTTCCTGCCTTCGGCTTTGGCCGCTTCTTCCGTAAGCCCTACGCCGGCGACCTCGAGGTCGCCGTACATGACCGAAGGCACCTCGCGCGGATTGAACTTGGACATGCGCCCGGCGGCGTGCTCGGCCGCCACGACTCCCATGCGGCTGGCCGCGTGGGCGAGCTGCACGACGTCGGAGGCGACATCTCCCACGGCATATATGTGCGGCACATTGGTCTGGCAGTGCTCGTTGACGGGTATCCTGCCCTTCCGGTCTGTCTTGACGCCGGCGGCCTCAAGTCCCAGCCCCGACGCGTCAACCTTCCTGCCGACGGCCACGAGCAGCTTGTCGGCCTCGATACGCCCTCCACCTGCCAGCGACAGGGAAACCCTGTCGCCGGATACCTCGGCTTTTTCCGCCTTGGCGCCGAGGCGGAGTTCTATGCCCAGCTTTTTCATCGCCTTGGCGATCTCCCTGGCCAAGTCTTCGTCGAAGCCTGGCAGACACCTGTCCAGCAACTCCGCCACGCGCACCTTGCACCCCAGGTTAGCGAACAGGCACGCGAACTCGCAGCCTATCACCCCCGCCCCCAATATGGCGATTTCGCCGGGCAGATCCCGCAGGTTTACGATTTCGTCGGAGGTTACGATCTTGTCGCCGTCCACCTCGATGCCCGGCAGCCGCGCCGGGGCCGAGCCGGTTGCGATTATGCATTTGCCGAGGCCGAGCGTTACGGGGCCGTCGCCGGTTTCCACCTTGACGGTGCGCGGGTCCGCAAAGGAGGCCGTTCCCCTTACAAGGGAGACGCCGCGTTTCTTGAATAGAGTCTCTATGCCTTCGTTGAGCATCCCGACTATCCTGTCTTTGCGCGCGGCAATCTCCGCCATGGACGCCTCCGGTTTCCCGCACCTGATGCCGTACTCGGCCGCCCTGGCCGCGGCGCGGAAAACCTCCGCCGAAGCTATGAACGATTTGGTCGGTATGCAACCTCTGTGCAGGCACGTCCCGCCGGGCTTATCCTTTTCGACGACGGTTACTTTCATGCCTAGCTGCGCGGCGCGCAAAGCCGCCACGTATCCTCCAGGCCCGGCACCTATCACCGCCAGATCGCAGACATCCACAGGTCATTCCCTCCTCTTTTCGGCTCTTGTTCGGGCGAACATCCAAGCTTTCGCCGCCCCGCGCATGGCGCGCACCGCATCCCGCGGCGCCCGCCCTGCCGGGACAAATCCGCAACCGATGTCTTCCCCGCATCGCGCCTTTTTGCTGTCGGTTCTCGAAGCCCCTCGAGTTTTCGGCTTCGTCTCTGCGCGCAGTCGGCCTCCGCTTATATTGCCCTGCTTCCCGGCTATCGGCAATGCATAAGCCGGATCGCCGCTTCGCGGTCCGGCAGCCGCGCCGGCAGTTTCGCCGCCTCAGCGCGCGAAACCGCACGACCACACCTCCCTTGCCAGTCCTTCGAAGGCCGGCGGGGCTAGGGGGCCGTAACCGGCGCGCTCCTTTTCCGCCTCGTGTATGCGCGCCAAGAACTTCTGGAACTCGGCGTGCCTGGCCCTCGGCACCCGCTGCATCGGCATTAGCATGGCCCTCGTGCAGAACAGGCTGCGGCCGCGGACCTGGAAGTCGAGGAAGTAAAATCCGAATTCGGTCGCTATCGCCGCATCGTCCGGTACCTGGACCCAGGCGTGCCCTTCAGGAGCGATCCACTCCACGCCGCTCTCCGCGATGCTTATCTCCGCCTCGACCATCAGATCGTGCTCGCGTTCGGCCGGCCCCATCAGCCTGAGTGCGCCGGAGCCGGCGGGGAAGGGGGCGATGAACATGGCATTCCCCGCCGGGGAAGCGGCTCCCTCGACGGCCGCGACATACCGTGCGACCAGCGGTTCATCGGGCCCGTCCATAGGCGCCGCGGAGATTTCCTCCAGCCTCGCCGAAGGCCAGAAGGAACGTACGATCCCCTCCTTGGCGCGGCTTTCCGTCCTGGGATCGGACAGGACCTTCCGCAGGTTCCCGGCCGCCAGCCCATGGAACGACATCGTCCCTCGAACCATGGCGTCGCCGTTCGGCTCAAGGAAGCAGGCGGCCGAGTGCGATGCCGTCGCACGCCCCGCCGCCTCGCCGTTGACGAACCCTAGCATCAGGCCGCGATCGCGGAAAATCAGCGCCGGAGCCCCGGCCTGCCAGGCCGTGACGGCATCGAAGGGGTAGAGGCCGGGCGGCGAGCCGGGGAATCGGAACCAGAGGTTCGGCGCGTCGTCCCTTTCGAGAACCATGAATCGGTCGGCGGGG
Source organism: uncultured bacterium (assembly GCA_937991785.1). Lineage (GTDB taxonomy): Bacteria > Planctomycetota > SZUA-567 > H5-PLA8 > CALKMO01 > CALKMO01. Next base: position 8,284 of record CALKMO010000035.1, read on the forward strand.
CTGAACGCCAGCAGTTCGGACGGTTCGAATTCCCTGCGCCGGCTCTTTATCGGGAGGCGGCGGCCGGGGCCGTAGGATCGGTTGGCCGCGGCCGGATGTACCTTGAGCCCGGCGGCGCGTCCGAGCTCCAACGCGAGGTCGGTCATCTGCGCGAGCGTGCCGGATCGGATGGCCAGTACGTCCTCAAGGCTCCATGCCGAGCTTCCTTCCTTTATGTTCGACCGTATCCATGATGCAATGGCCCTGAAGCGTTCCTCATCCGTACGGCAGCCCTTGACGATTGCGGCCGCCAGTTCGCGCGCCGCGCGCGGAGTCCGGGGCGGCTCGATACGGGCCAGAAATTCCGCCGCGCGGCATGGTCGTTCTGGTGAGCTTATCCAGACATGCGGAACGGTTTCGCTCGATGACGGCATATACGGTTCGGCCTTGACCCCCTCGATCTCCGCGTTCCTCCACACGTACGTTATAGTGCCGGCCTTCGGATCTTCTTCCGACCTCTCTATCAGCTTCTCCGGCAACACCTTGTGTATATCCAGCGGCAGACCTCTTGGCGCTATCACCACCCATTGGGAGACGGCGCGCGGCGCGTCAACCTCCATGAAATTGAACCCCATCTTCAGTTCGGGCTCGATCTCGTCGGCCTGCCGTCTTTCCAAATATGCGTATTCCACGATCGAACCCGGCCGCAGCTTGTACATGCTAGCCGCCTTGGTGAAGCTGAAATCTTGCATGTGTTCCGGCACATATATCCGCCCGTCGGGCTGAACGGTGCGCACGAAGATGATGTCTTCCCCCCGCGCCTCTATGGGAAGCTCTCCCAGCTCCTCCACCCCCTCTTGGTTGATCGCCTTTTTGGCTATGTGTATGTAGGATTCCGTCGAGTAATCCGGGTGGATCCGCGTGACCATGAAATCCACAAGCCAGGCATAGTTGCTGCGGGGGTATCTCTCCTGCGTGAACCGAGCGGTATCCACGTCCTTCAGGCTGACATCGTATCTCTCCCACCACTTTTCGCTGGCGCTCCGAAGGGAGGCGAGCCTGGCCCGAAGCTCCAGGTCGTTCCGGCGCGAAGCCAGCCACGTCTCGAGCAGCCTCTCCGCCTCGTCTTGTCTTTTCAGCGCCAGGGCGGCCTCGACCAGCGCGAGAAGGTTCTCCCGCGAAAGCGGGTCGGACGCGCGGAGTCTCGACGCGGCGGCGTATGCTCCTTCCGCGTCGCCTTTCCGCCGAGCAAGTTCCAGCCTATAGGCGTCCATCTCGTACTTTCGTTCAGGGAAGGCCGCCGCCATCTCTTCCAACAGTTTTTCCGCTTCGGCCAACCGGTCTCTCCCCGCCAGCAGCCTGAACCGTTCATCTGCCCCCATTCTACCCTCGGCCCACAGGCGCTCGTACAGCCTCCAAGCTTCGGGCTTCGAGGAATGTTCATCGAGGAACGCAGCCAGGCGCGGCAGGCAGGCCGGCTGGATCTTCGCGGCGGTGGCAAGCTCCCTTTCCGCCAGGATCCACATTTCCTTGGCCGCGTAGCTTTCGGCCAGCGCCGCCCTGGCTGCCGCCGATTCCGGCCATGTGCGCGCCAGCGAGGAGGCAGCAGCGTGTGCTTGATCCGACAGTCTCCTGGCGGAGAAAAACTTCCAAAGAGCCAGCAGCGGTTCGTGCGCGCCGGGAAGTATGGCTACAGCCTTTTCCCTAAGCGCCCTGGCTTCCTCTGGCAGTCTTGAAGGGCAATGGCCGCCCCGTTCGGCCGCCTCTTCCAGGAGCGAGGCGGCGAGCTCCAGGCAGTGGACCGACTTGGGAGCGGTAGCCGCCGCGGCCCTGGCCAGCGCCTCCATGCCTTCCGGGTCGTTTTCCTCGGAGCAGGCCAGCCTGAGCCATTCGGCCTCCGCCAAGTCCACGGCTTCGACGAGGGACGCGAGCGTCTCCGCGGCCCCGCCCCTTCCGCCTCCGGCTCCCGCGCCGGCGCCGGCACCGAGGCGATCCGCGCATGCCGCTCGGAGCCACGAGGCCAGAGGTCCCTCGACCTCCGACGAAAACAGCAGTCCGCGCGCCGCGGATGTCCTGTGCGAAGCCAGGGTTTCGTCGGCCGGCGGAGCGAACGCCATATCCGGCACCAGGCCGAAGTCCGGAGAAAGAATCCTGACGGACACGGCCCCTGGCCTCCCGACCTTTACTAGCAGCGGGTTGTCGCCTCGCGCCAGCCTGGTCTTGAACAGGAGGACGGGGCGCGGGTACCTGCGTTCGCCGGGCGTGCGGCAGATCGGCATGCCGCGGAGAAAAAGCGCGGTATCGCGCGGCGACTCGACTAACATCGCGACGTCCTGTTCGCGAGGACTGGATATGTTGGCGAGCGCGTAGTAAATGCCGTCTTCGAGCGGAATTTCCGGGGTCGCCGGCCGCTCCGCGGACAGCAGGGCCTTCCTGATGTCGAGCCTGCCGAAGGGCGCCTCGACCCCGCGGGCCATCCAGATGCGCCTCCCCGCCTCGTCCTTCGCCTCGAGCTCTTTCGGCGGAACGATCTCCGGCGGGAATCGGCGCTCCATGGGGTTCGACCGGCGGATGAGGGAACGTCCGTACGGACCGATCACTAGCAGCCACCGGCAGGCGTACCCTATCCCGGCGAATATCTTCCGCGCCTCCGCCGGACGATTGGATCCAAGGCACAGTTCAGCCGCCAGACCGGCCAGATATATGCGCGAGGCCTCAGGGGCATTGTCCATCGCCTCGCGAAACGCCTTCTCTACGGCGTCCCGCGCTTCCACCAAGGACAGCATCTTCATTGCGCGCGAGGCGAAGACCCTGACGCGGGCATCCGAGACGGCGGCCTTCAAACCTCGCAGGTCCGCATCCAAGGCCTTTTCGTACATGCCGCGCGCCATGTACGAGGCGCGCAGGCCCTCTATGGCCTTCAAGTCGCCCGGTTCGGCGGCGAGCGCTTCGAGGAACGCCTTTTCCGCTCTTGCGAAATCGTTCGCCAGAAGAAGCTGGTAGCCTCCGCCGGCGGGGCCTCCCGGCAGCCTGAGGGGCGATGCTTTCGGCTCGAGGATTTCCGCTTCGCCGGCCGGCGAGCCTCCGCCGCGCGCTGCGAGGACGGCCGCGGCGCAGGCGGCCGACAGCGCAGCTGCGAAACGCGCCAGACGGCGCGTTCCCGAAAAATCACTCCCTCCGGCGTTCGCCGACTCTCCCCTCACGTCGCTCCCTCTTATTCCCATCGCGTGCAGCTCATGCCTATCGCCGCCGGTCGGGGGCATGTCACAGCCTCGGGTCTAGTTCTTTTGGAATAACTTTCATGCCAGGGCCCGCGACAAACAACCAAACTTATCCGGCGTCCCGGCCCCGGACCCCGGCGCCCCCGCCGCCCACGTCCGCCGTCGAGACGTCCGAGCCCGCGGCGCTCGAAGGCGATCCCTTGCGCCTGAAATACAAATACGCCGCGATCCCTGCGGCCGCCAGCGCAACGCTTGCATACTGGGCGGTCGTCATCCACGAATTCAACGCCGGGAAACCGGGCCCGACATCGTCGCGCATCAATTCCACCAGAAACCTTCCAGAAGCATACATGACGAAAAACATCGCCGTCGTCTGCCCATCGAATCTGCGCCTCCTGTACGCGGCCTCCAGGACCAGCCACAGCAGGAAGGCGCCGAGCGACTCGTAGAGCTGCGTGGGGTGGATGTGCAGCGAGCCTTCGGCCGCGGCGGGTATGAGTTCATCGTGCAGGTGATGGAAGAACGGGAGGCTGCCGCGCGGGAACGAAACCGCCCAAGGCAGGTCCGAAGGCTTGCCGAAACAACATCCGTTCAGGAAACAGCCGATCCGGCCAAGAGCGAGCCCCAGCGCAACCGAAGGCGCGCAGAGATCGCAGAAACCGACCAGAGAGATGCCCCGCCGCCTCGCAAAAACCATCAACGCGGCTACGGCTCCGACCAGTCCCCCGTAGAAGACCAACCCGCCCTCCCATATCTTGGGTATGTCCCACAGGCGGGAGGCATCGAAGACGGCCCTCCCCTGCAGCGGGTCGTACCTGTAGAAGAACGTATTCCAGAACATTGCTATGTGGGCCAGCCGCGCGCCGACGACGCCGGCCAGGATGGCGTACAGCGAGTAATCCATGATATCGTCGCGGGAAAACAGGCCTCCCCTTGCGCGTCTGACGGCCGACCAAGTTCCTGCAAGGTAGGCTATCATTATCATGACGCCGTAGCTGAATATAGGGATTTTCGTCCCCAGGAACGGTATGGGTATTTCCAGAAGGCGGCTTCGCATTACAGTCCTCCGCGCGAGCGGGTCTCCTTGACTGGATACGGCGAATTCCCGTTTGGGTCTGCTCGGTGTTTCGGATTGCGCCGCACCTCTCCATGCCATCGCTCCAGGTGGGTAGAATTGAACGCCGGCGCGACGACGCGTCCTTAGCCTATTTCCCCTCCCGTCGAACGGTTATGACCTCTTGGAAGGGTGGAGGCGCCGGCGGGATTCGAACCCGCGTATGATGGTTTTGCAAACCATTGCCTTACCGCTTGGCTACGGCGCCGCTGAACCGGACGGACGGAGCCTTAATCGCTCGCTCCCGGGCGCCGGGTCGCGCTTGACGACCCGATCCACCCGCTCGACTCACTAATATACTGAGTCCGCCTGCCATATCAACTGCCCTTCGAGAACGGCGAGCCGGTCGCGTTGCCTGCGGACGGTGAGATTTCCGCGGATTCGGGGCGGCTTTACCTCAACGCTTCATAGTGAGCGCACCGTGCAGGGACACCGTTTTTCTCGATTTTCCACCCGGTTTTTGTTGGCGTGAGTGGATATCTGCCGCGGCATATGACTAAAAGGACCGCCGCAACCGCGATGGCCGGAAGGAAGAAGTT
>CALKMO010000036.1 GCA_937991785.1 uncultured bacterium
GGCCGGAGCGCGCCGGCCGGTCCGACGAGGCGAGGCGGCCAAGACCTTCCGGCGAGCGGAAGGCCGGCCTCCGCCATGCGGTTCGATCAACGGAGGATACCGCCATATCGCCAGATTCAATGCCGAATGGAAACATCAAGCATCGCGGGATCGGGACGCGCCGTAAGGGCGCGCGCCTGTCGTGGGATATACTATACGCAGGCGGATTGATCGTCTCGACACCCTACCTCTTATACCACATCCTCAGGACCGGCAAATACCGCCGAAGCTTCCCGCGGCGCATGTGGCCGGACGTCCGGATGCCGCCGCATCCCAGGCGTGTGTGGATACATGCGGTGTCGGTCGGCGAGGTCAACGCGGCATGGACTCTGGTAAAAGAACTGAAGGCGGCCGCACCTGACGTCCATTGCGTAATATCCACGATAACCGAAACCGGCCATGCCGTGGCGCGCGGCAGATACGGCGTGGAAAATGTCTTCTATCTCCCGTTCGACTTCAGCCGCCCGGTGCGGAAGGTATTCGACGCCGTACGGCCCAAGGCCCTCGTCTTGATAGAATTGGAGATATGGCCGAACCTAGTGGCGGAAGCCAAAGCGCGCGGAGTTCCGGTGATAGTCGCCAACGGCCGGATAACTCCGCGCTCCGCCGCCGGTTACAGGCGATTCAAGACGCTGCTAGGCGCAACGCTGCGCGAGATAGACGCCTACCTTGTGCAATCGGAAGAATATGCGGCCAGGTTCCGCGACGCCGGCGCGCCGGCGGATCGGATTACGGTGACCGGCCAGATGAAATACGACGCCGTGTCGGCGAGGATCGAACCTGGCGCCAGGGAGGCCGCGAGGAAAGAATTCGGGGTGCCGCAAGATGCCATCCTTCTGGTTGGAGGCAGCACCCATAGAGGAGAGGAGGCCGCGCTCCTCGGGGCATATGCGCGCCTAAGAAGCGAATTCCCGTTGTTGCGGCTGGCCTTGGTCCCGAGGCATCCCGAGAGGTTCGCCGAGGCCGATGCCGCGATACGGGAAGCGGGGGCGGCACCGCTGCGGCTCACCACCCTGCGCGAAGGCAAGGCTCGTTGGGAAATTGCGGAAAATCAAGTACTGCTGGTGGACGCCATGGGGGTCCTCGTTCGCCTTTACCAGGCCGCCGACGCGGCTTTCGTGGGAGGATCGCTGATCCCGCACGGCGGCCAAAACCCTATGGAACCGGCCGGCTCCGGAATACCGGCAGTGTTCGGGCCACATATGTCGAATTTCCAAGAAGCCGCAGATATGCTTCTTTCGGCCAAAGGATGCAGGCAAGTGCGGAGCGCCGGCGAACTGCCGGAGGTCCTGCGGGATATTCTCGCGGACGGGCGGGCGAGGGAAGAGATGGGGCGCCGGGCGCGGGAGGCAATATTGGCAAGGCAAGGCGCCAGCGCCAGGAACGCGCGTATAATACTCGATACGATCGGAAAGTCCCCATGTGCGCCTCCTATGGAAGGCGCGTGACTTTATCGTTATACCCTTTTGGATGGAGGAGAAAATGGCGGCCTCCGACTTCCTGGCCGGAAGCCAGGGACATCTCGGGCTGAGCTCGAGCGCGGCCATGAAGGCGGGGTGCGCGGGGAACGGGGCAAAGGAATATGGGGTACCAGGACATAGCGATCGAAATGGACAGGTTTCTGGACGTCGAGTCCGGCGCCGATAGCGTGGAAGCCGCAGCGCGGGGATTGTTCAAGTTCCGCCGAGAGATGCATCCGAATTCGAACATCAAATCGGGCAGGGCGCAGCTCATTTACGACTGGATACTGACGCTGGCCAAGCAGCGGATGTCTCCGGATGAGAAGGCGGCGCTCATCGTCGAATTCTGCCGGCGGATAGCCAAGGGGAAGAACCTCCGCAAGGTTGACCGCATCCTGGCGGCCAGCGGTGTCGAGCCGAAGTTCCTGCGCAAGGGCGGGGCGGAGGCGTTCGATGCGAGGGAAATAAACGAGGAGCTGGCAAAACACTGCCGCGGCGCCTACCTTCGCGGCGACTATTTTCAAGCCGTTACCGATGCTGCCGCCATATACGCCCGCCACGTCAAATCCAGGGCGAGGGGCAGGAAGGATGGCGAGGCGCTGATGATCGAAGCATGGGATTGGGAGAAGGGAACGCTCCGAGTCGCTCCGACGACATCCTCAGCCTCCGCCAAGAGCCTGCAATCGGCCGTCTTGGCGCTATCGGTCGGCCTTATGCGCGCCTTGGGCGGCAACCCGGCAGGGCCGGGGACTCCGACGATCCCATGGCCGATGTCCGACAGGGATTGCTTGGACCTTCTCTGCCTGATCTCGTTCCTCATGGACAAGGCCGAAGAAGCATCGGCTCTAAATATCCGCTGAGATAGACGCGCGCGGCCTTCCGGATATACGGCAAGCCGGCGGCCGATGAGGGCATGACCGCGCGCCGGTCTTAAGAGAATTGGCCGCATCGGCGGTGGGGGGACCTCGGCCGTCACCGGATGGCGACGAACTTCGAGTTGTCCGCGAAACAGAGCGTGCACTGCGTCCCCTTGAGCTCGATCTGTACGCGGCCGCAAACTGAACAGACGTAGAAAGTTCTGCCTTCCGCCTTCCATTCCTCTGGGTTTTCGAGAGCCTTGGAGAAGAGGGACGCGAGCTCCCTGGCGACTGTCCTGGCGTAATTGAACGCCTCCACGGATGCCTTGTCGCGTTCTTCCCTGGCGGCCTTCCAGAAGTTACCGTAAAAGGCCTCGTGCAGGCGGATGCTTTCCTCGGCGCAAGCCTTCAGGTTTTCCGTCGTTCGGGAAAGGGTCGAAGCGTCGGATCCGTCCCAATCCAATCGGCGCGGAGCCGGAACTTCCATGCCGCCGCCGGTTGTTTCGCCGGAGATCGCAGGAACAACCGAGCCCGTCACGGTCGTTCCCAACTGAGTCTTTCCCGCGGCGGCGAGCCTTTGGGCGAAAAGCGCGGCATGTATCGCGTCGGCCATGGCAGCGGCGCGGAAGAGCGCGGCCGCGCCGCGGAAACCCTCGGCGTCCGCGGCGGTTGCGAAGGCGAGGTGCTTGGCCCTAAGCGCCAAGGAGCGGTTATATGCCGCCAGCAGATTCGAAGCGTCCGGAGAAGCCGGCGTGCGTTCGGCGGGCTGCAGGTTCGCTTCGGGCAGGCCGCCGCCCGCCTGCGATCCGCCTCCATTCAGCCTCCGGCGCAGAAAAGCGTACAGGGCTGCCGCGAGCGCCGCGGAGAAAAAGACGGCGATAGAAAGCACGAATCTCCGGCGCCCGATTATGCGATCCTGATCGTTCGTTCCCATAGTCGCGCTCTTTTCTCGGTAGATGCGCGTGCCGAGACCTGCCTGCGCCGGATGCCGCTGGTCAGCGTCGTCGCCGAAAACTGCCTGCGACGGCGTACGATGCGGAAGGCGCGGTCATACGGAATCGCCGGGCGAGTTCGGCACGGCCGGCACGGCGCCGCCCGGCGTCCGACCGCCGCCCCTGCGCAAATATTTGACCATCGTGACGACGTTGCCCTTCGCGTTGTACTCCACCTTGTCCATCACCTTCCGAGCCAGGAAGATTCCGAAACCGCCGAGCCGCTTCCCTGCAAGTTTCCTAGCCTTGATGTGTCCTTGCGGATCAACCGACGGATCTGGCAGGCTGGAGACGTCGAATCCCGATCCCTCGTCCTCTATGCGGAACGCGACCATTTCGTTTGTGAGACAATAAGAAAGCTTGAGGCGCTTCGACGGGTCCTTCTTGTTGCCCCACTCGACGGCATTCTGTCCAAGCTCTTCCAAGGCGAGTTGGAGCGCATCGCGATCCTCCTGGCCGAGCGAGCTCCCCGCCAATTCCAACGCGAACCGGCGGAATTTCTCGACCATCTCGTAATCGCCCGATCCTACCACCTCTATCCATTGGCCCGGGTCTCCCTGCACCGAGTGCAGCCTTCCCGACATGCGCGATTGCGGGAGGCTATCGGCATCGTCCTTCCGCGCCACGCACTCCCTCTCCGAAAACCGCGACAGTTCCAGGAGACGCGATACGGAACGCCTGAGGTCGGCGAGGTCAACCGGTTTGGCAATGAAACAATCCGCGCCATTCTCGAAAGCCGCCTGGATATGCTTGTCGGTGCGATACGCGGTGGTGACGATAACCTTCAGGGCAGGATACATCTCCTTGACGCGTTCGGTCATCTCGCACCCTGACATCCCTGGCATCACAATATCGACGATCAGCAGATCGTATGGAGGATCGGCCTTCCGCATCATCTCGATGCCTTCGGCCGCCGACGGGGCCGATTCGACCAGGAAACGCTTTTCCCTGGATAGGGCCTCGCAAAAAAGCCGCCTGGCCAACTTATCGTCATCCACGACAAGGATGCGGTACTTGGGCGATGACGCACCGCTCGCGGCGCACATATCGCCGATCTCCTATACTTGCCCGGCCAGCAGGTCCGCCGCCGGCTATCCGGGGATATATTTTACCACGACTCCCCTTCGGTCTACCGAACTTTGGCGAAAAACGAGACAGCCTTGAGATAAAAAATATGCAAGGCCTTCCCTAACCATTCGCGCCGGTCGGTTGTGCCGTTTGCGAAGGAGAGATGTGATTTTTGCGGCAACGGGCAGGCATCGCCAAACGATTTACATGGCGCGTTTATCCATGGTCGGCTTTGTTGCATAAAAGATGCAAGGCGTTGCCAAGCAAAAACTTGTAACGCAATCTCGCGGCAACCGCGATTTCGCTCAAGCCCTTGTTACGCATAGAGTTACAGTGCAAATTTGCAACAAAGACGTTATAGGTCTGCATTTTCCCCTATATATATCGGCCGTCGCGCCATCCAGCTCGCTATAAGCGTCGGGGAAGTCCGAAGCTTTTTCATCTTTCTTCCGGCGCCTTATCCCAATCCGCCTCGACATTTATATAGGTGGAGTTTTCGCCCCGGAGTCCGCGCGAGACGAACATGACGAATTTCTTCTTTTTCTCGCGCTTCAGGTCGGCAGCCGCCTTCTTGAATTGCTCGATCGCATCCGGACCGGCGCCGAGCGCGACGTCGTCCACCTTCTGCAATATGTCGCCGGAGGAGAGTCCGCCGAGCTGCGGCCAGGAGCCCGGCTTTATGTATTGCACGAACAACCCTTTCGTGTCCATGGGCAGAAGGTTCTCCAGCTTATCCCAGTAGAGCAGCTCGCGGACGACAATGCCTAGGGTTTTGTCCTCATATCTAGGCGCCTCGCCAGCCTCCTTGGGCCATTCCGCAGGTACGATCCTGATCGTCGTTTCTTTGCCGTCTCTCAGCAGAGCCATCTCGACAGGCTCGCCTACCCTTAGCTCCTTCATACGCTCTTGGCACGCGCGGACGCCGTTCTCGTCCTTCGCTTCCAATTTTTCGCCGGCCAGCCTGATTATTATATCCTTGGCCTTCATGCCGGCCGCCTCTGCCGGTCCTCCCGGCAGTATCTGGCCCACTATTACGCCTGCAGATCCGTCCGGGAGTCCGGTGGCCTTGGCGAGTTCCTGGGTGAGCGGTTGGAGATGGGCCAAACCGAGCCATGGGCGCTTCTTCTTCTCGGTCGGGTTTTCGAAAAATCCGGCCAATCTGCCTGCCGGCATGACTGTCGTCAAAGGCGCGCCAAACGAACGATATGACTTGGACGGCAGAGGATCGAAGCACACCACGCCGAGAAACCTACCTCCGGCATCGAATACCGGGCTGCCGGCCTGGGCGCCGAGCAATGGGGTGAGCACCAGCAAGTCCTTGGGTTTGTCAATCCATCGGACGGCGAAGCCCGTGCAGAACGTCGGGAAGAATCCGTAGGATTCGGGGAGCAGGGCGAGCGCGAAGACGGGCTCTCCGGCCTGCAGCGAGGCGGGATTCCCGGGTTCGACCGGCCTCGGGAACTCATCGTATTTCTCGGAAGGCTTAAGGAGCACGGCCTGCAGGTCGTCGTCGCGATTCAGGTACTCCGCCCGGACCTCGCGCGAATCGGACAGGTCGAGGCGGTATTTCACCCTGATGTCCGAAAATCTTTCGAGCGGCAGGTGTTTCGGGAAGAGGCTGTTATGGATCGCCACAATGCCGCCGGCGCCCGCGATGACGCCGATCGCGTGGACCTTGTTCTTTGCCCCGTTTTCCTGCTCGACGTAGAACGTCGTCATCGCGACGGAGGGGATCGCCTTCGGAAATATCTCCCTGATCCCGCCGCCCTCCGCCGCCGCCTCCCCCGCCCTCGCAGCCGCAGCGCATGCGGCCGAGGCCGCCATAGCCGCCGCGAGTATTCCTAAACCGTGCGCAGTCCGGCCCGCCATAAGAGTCCTCCCTCCGCCACACATCCTGCAGTCCCGCCCCGCCAATCGCCCGGCCGGTCTCTGGGGCGGCCGTCCGGTTTGCGGCCGCTCCGATCTTCCCGGACCTTCAGCTGGAACTCCTCTTGCCGCGGCCGTATTACTTCCCTCCGGTTTCGACCACCAGCGTGTAAGTTCCCCTGTTCCTGATCGTCTCGACCAGCACGCTCTTGGCGCCGCTTGCCAGATGGGCGCGGTATGCATCCATGAACGATCCGATGGCGGGCGTGCGCTTGCCGCCGATCGAGACTATGACGTCCCCGGCCGCGATCTTCGCCTTTTCCGCCGGCCCGCCGGGCTTGACGCCGGATACGAACACGCCTTCTTGGACGTCTAGTTTGCGCTTCTGTGCGGGCGTAACCTCGGCGACCGTCATGGCCCATTCCTTCAGCTCAACGTCCCTGCCCCGAACCTGGGTAAGCTCCTCGGTTCTGGCGGCGAGCGTTATCTCGCGGTCCCCACGCTTTACGATCAATTCGACGGGCTGGCCGATGGGAAGGTCCGCTATCGCCGCATATATCGCCGGTATATCCTCTACAAAACGCGCGTTGACCTCACGCCCGGCTATCTTCAGTATAACGTCCCCGTTCCTGACCCCGGCGGCTTCTGCAGGCCCGTCGGGCTCCACGGAGGCCACAAGCGCCCCACGCTGGGTCCCGACTCCGAAGAATTCCTCGAGTTCCTGGAGCGGCTGGAGCTTTATTCCGAGGTTTGCTCTTCGTACGCGCTTATGCGCGAGTATTTCATTCACTACCCGCTTGGCGATGTTGGATGGTATGGCGAAGCCGAGATTGTCTGCCTGGACCACTCCGCGCGATACTACTCCCACCACTTCGCCTCTGGTGTTTACAAGCGGGCCGCCCGAATTGCCGGGGTTGACCGCGGCGTCCGTCTGTATCCAGGTGTTGAACCGCCCGGTCGCCTCTCCGGTAGGCAGGGTCGCGTCGAGCGGCAGGGCGCGGTCGTTGTTGCTGACTATCCCACGGCATACGGACCTGGCCAGGCTCAGCGGGCTTCCCATCGTCAATACGGTCTCGCCGATCCTGAGGCGGTCGGAGTCCCCGAGGGGCGCCCACGGTATCTTGCGCGAGCCGTGGCGCTTCTCGTACTCGTCCAAATCCATCTTTATTACCGCCAGATCTGTCCAAGCATCGGATCCGACGACTGTCCCTGAGACGCGCTCTTTGGATCCGAGAGTGAGTATTGCCTTGGCGGCGTGGCCGGCGACGTGGAAGTTCGTCAGGACGTAACCGTCCTCCCTGAATATGAACCCGCTGCCGGTGGACGAGCCGCTTATCACTTTCTCGCCGCCCTTGTACAGTTCGAGTATCGGGCGGACGTTGACCAGTGCCGGGTAAACTTTTTCCATCGCTATTTCCACCCCCCGCTCCACTCCGGAGGCCGAAGCTGCTCCCAGCTTCGGCTCGATCGCACGGCCGCAGCCGGCGGCGAGAACCGTTGCTATCGCCGCCGCGGTTCCAAGTTTCAACATCGCTTTGTCCCTCTCCATTCCTGCGTTTCCCAACGGCTTACAGGTGTCTCCTGTACGGTGGATTCCGACGAAGCGCCGAGCGCGTGAGCCAAGTTTTCCACGCTTGCGCCGTTCGGGCAAGGACAAAGGCAAGGGCGCGAGCGCGACGGCGCGCGCCACTATCGCGGCGCCTGGGATGCAAACATCCTGAAATTGTCGCGATCATCCGGAGCGGCATATAGAAAATGCCTTATTGGAGGTTGGCCTTCGACCGTCTCGACGAAGCTGTCCACGCCGCCCCCCTCCGGCGATTCCAAAGTTCGGTTTTTGAGCGGTTGGGCGGAGGGTTATGAAGAAGGCTCGGTCGGTAGGCCGGGGAAAGAAGAACGATAAGCGATGCGGCCGGGAGCACGTGGTGGCGGAGATCCTCGATTGACGCGCCGCATACCATGCCGCGCTAAAAGCGATGTTCGTCCAGACATTCCCCGAAAAACAAGACGGGAAGGTTGGGGCTGTGGGAGGGACCGTGTGGCGATAAAGAGAGAAAAGAGAAAGGGAAAGAGGGGGAGGAATAGATTCTTTGGGAATTAGGGCTCATTCCTAACTCTAGAAATACATGAGAAT
>CALKMO010000037.1 GCA_937991785.1 uncultured bacterium
CCTGGGCCGAAGGATGGCGTTGGTTAATTCCATCGCCCCTGGGCATCCTGAATCTGGTTGGCCCCGTCATTCCTCCAGCCTGGGCAGCCCCAAGGTCAAAATTCTGGTTGTTTCTGCCGTTTCCCCCGGGGCCGAAGGCCCGAAAACGGGTAAAGAACGGGTTCCGGCAAGCCTCAGCCCGGGAAGGTTGTGCCCTGGCATCCGCTTGCTCTGCGTAGGATTTTACGTACGGCTTCACCAGGAACAAATCGCGTCCTGGGCCGCGTGCTCTGCGTAGGATTTTACGTACGATTGCCCCGGGTAAGTCATATCTCGTAGTCCGGGCAGTACGTTCCGGTCGCAGGTTCGATTCCTGCCGAGCCCACCAGATCCGTTCCCGATGCGGCAGCCCCGCAACTCGGGCCGCCCTTCCGGGCGTTTCCTTCGGCCCCTCCGGATTTCCGCACGGGATGCGTGCGATTCAGCGTACCGGGCGGGAAATCCCATGCCGTCGCTCCCGTGAAAACCCTGTCCGTCACGTCCACATAATGACCCATCGCGACGACGGCAGAGTTTCCAGGCCACTTCGTGACGGCGGATAACGGAAATGCGGCGGCAAGGTCCGATTCGCAGGAAGCCCGCAGGGAATGCCACAGCCCTGGCCATGGATTCAAACCAGCCCGTCGAATGATCTTCATAAACGCAGTGCGGAGGTTTGCGTTCCTGAATCCATAAGGCCCTTCGGCCCGTCGGCGCATCTCTTCGGGGAAGACATGCTCCGGAATGCTCCCTTGTGTCGCCATGGTCCATGCCTCCCTCAGGGGCGCAGGCAACCGGGAAAACAACGGCATGACCCTTCGATCCTTCCCGGGCAGATGTTCCGTCCTGGGACTATGGACGACCAGCTTCCTGTTCACCCGATCCACGTCTTCCCGGCGCAGCGTGAACGCCTCGGACGGGATGCGGTTGCGCTGTCTGCGGACGAGAGGGGGATTCCCGCGGACTCGGGGAGGCTTTACACCAACGCTTCATAGTGAGCGCATCACGCAGGACGCCGTTTTTCTCGATTTTCCACCCGGTTTTTGTGTGCGTGAGTGGATATCTGCCGCGGCATGACTAAAAGGACCGCCGCAATTGCATGGCCGGAAGGAAGAAGTCAGCCGGACGGAGGAAGGGAAAAGAGAAAAGGGAAAAGGGAGAGAACCAGCGGGGCGACCGCAAGACGCGGAGAAAGAAGCGGGCAGGCGGCAAGGAAAAGGAGAATCCGAATGAGAAGGGATAAGTTAGCCGTGCCCGCCCCGGCGCCTTATGCTGGAATTCGGCGCTGCGCGGACGGGATCGGCCCCGGGCGCGACCCGGCGTTGCCGGCCTGATCTCCCGACAAATGTCCAGAGTGATGCGAATCCCGGGGATTCTGCGGGATACTCCGTTACTACAGGGTCCTTTTGTGTCTCAAACGCGATCTTTAGCCTTTCGGCGGCTGGTTCGATCATCCTAAATCCCATAAAAACGCGTTCGATCGCCCTTCCAGCCCCTTTTCCTCTCTCCGCTTCGCTATCGTCCAATTCACAGCGCAAACGGCTCTCTTCTCACAGAGTCCCGAAATCCATCTTTCCTTCCGGCAGGTGGGCGCGCTTCACTTCCTTGCCGTTCAGGTAGACGACGATGCCGCCCCGATAGACCGCGCTGAAAGTCAGCGACTTGACCTTGGCGGGATCCTCTGCGCCGAACTTGCCGCGCAGGCAAATGAGCGCGATCGTGTTCGGCTGCCTGAAGCCGTAGCCGCCGTAAAACGGTCCCGGCGCGCGCCACCAGGCGCCGTCGTCGAACTCCGGCTGCATCCAGTCGGCCGGCGGAAGATCGGAGTTTCAGTGCAGCTTTGAATTGCCCCTCCCGGGCATCCACGACTTCGCCTCCGGACCGCTCCCGGCTGCGGGGTTGCGCAAAGTCAGATGGCAACGCCAGAAGCTGCCGGTAGCGAGCACCAGGTCGCCGGATCCCGCCTCCGGCTGTTCCCCTGCCGCGGCGGACAGAGCCGCCAGCGCTCCGGCGATTCCAATTTGAAGGATCGTTCGGCTCATAGTGTCTTTATCCCTCGGATCCGCGCGCCCGCGCGCCGTTACGGCACCGGAACGGTCTCCTCGGCCGCATAGGAAAGCGCGCATCGCACAAAGCGCCGGTTGCCGGTATCATTGACGTACAGGGCCTCGTCGCTCGCGGCCACGAAGCGCGGCGCGCGGAACGCGATCTCCTCAGCCAGTTCCTTCGGCGGCTTCAAATCCGCCGGGTCGTCGGCCCGCCGCGGCCGGAGCTGGCCGTTCTTGGGATCGAGGACCGGCGAGTCCTTGCCGCGGCTGTCCGGGTTGCCGCAGGTGCCGACGCGCAGGATCACGTTGCCGTTGGCGTCCAGTGCGTCCACCGAAAAGTTCTGGCTCATCGGAACCCAGGCACGGTCGAAGCCGTCTAGATCGAACCGCGAATTGTAGCAAACGCAACATCCGACTCTCGGACATGCCGGCGCCAGGCCGGCGTAATCCCAAAGGAGCTTTTCCGGGGTCGGCTTGGAATGATCG